>JBFEIF010000107.1:0-7676 GCA_041553795.1 Sulfurimonadaceae bacterium | reverse complement strand
TTCCGTAGCTGGTGAAGAGGGTGCCGTTGCGCGCGTTGCGCGTAGGCATGACGCAGTCGAACATGTCGATGCCGCGTTCGATGTTCTCTATGAGGTCCTCGGGGGTGCCCACGCCCATGAGGTAGCGGGGTTTGTCCTCGGGCATGTACCGGGTCGTGTGTTCGACGGTGTCGTACATGTCCTGGTTCGCCTCACCGACAGAGAGACCGCCGATCGCAAAACCGTCATAATCCAGGGCGCAGAGTTCGGTTGCGGATTTGGTGCGAAACGCCTTGTCCGTGCCGCCTTGGATGATGGCGAAGATGTTCTGGTCGGTGCAGATGCCTTTTGCTTGCTGTGAACGGAAATATTCGATCGACTCTTCTGCCCACCGCGTCGTCCTCTCAATGGAAAGCTTTATGCGTTCCTGAGTCGCAGGCAGGGCAACTAGATCGTCGAGTATCATCATGATATCGCTGCCGAGATTGGTCTGGATGTCGATGACTTTTTTGGGTGTGAAGAAGTGCTTGCTTCCGTCGATGTGGCTTTTGAACTCTATCCCGCTTTCGCTGGGTTTTGAGATGTCGCTCAGACTAAAAGCCTGAAACCCGCCGGAATCCGTCAAGAAGCTTTTGGGAAAGGTCGTGTATTTGTGGAGTTTTCCCATCTTGGCAACGTTCTCGTCACCGGGACGAAGATACATGTGGTAGGTGTTGGCAAGAATGATCTCTGCTCCCAGGATCTCCTCCATATCGTGCATATCAAGCGCTTTGATAGAACCGACAGTCCCGACCGGCATGAATACGGGAGTCTGAATAGTGGAATGTTCCGTTTGAATAGTCGCTGCACGGGCTTTTCCGCTCATCGCTTCTAGTTTAAAGTTCATAAATAATATCTTTGTTTCGAAAAGTCCGGATTGACCCTTTCCTTTCTTTTTTTGTGCAATTATACTACAATCACAGTAATAAACTTACAGGACGGATATGAAAAAGATATTGATATTGACTGATGGAAACATGGGCAGACACTTTGTCGAACGTGTTGCCGATACCTACACCAGTGAGAATATCTATTATGTCGTTTCAATGGACAAGCTCGTCATACCCAATGCCAAACCTTCACAATTCAAGTTCTATCAATTCGATCCGACTTCCTTTCACAAGCTTGCAAACCTACTGAAGATGGACTTCATGCAAGTCATCATCGCCTTGAAAAACTCGGTCGATGTCGAAGTCAGCATCAAAAACATCCGCACTGTCAAAAAACAGCTGCGTATCGTTGCCTTGGACCGTTGGAACCTCAAGTTCGATGATCAGAATATCGTTGTCGTCAATGCTAACGAGCTTCTCTCTTCGCGTCTTTTAGACTATCTGCCGAATGTTCCTGTTATCGCACAAAATGTCGGAATGGGAGAGGGCGAGATCATGGAAGTCCTTGTGCCCTTTGGAAGTTCTTTTGTCTACAGGCATATTGGCGCTTTGGAACAGAACAACTGGAAGATAGTCGCGATCTACAGGAACCAAAGGCTGATACTTCCGACTCCAAAGCGAATGATCCAGCCAAATGACCTTCTTGTCCTTATCGGTGATCCTTCAGTCTTAAAGACGGTATACAGGGCCATCAAACGCGAACTAGGCCAGTTCCCGGCGCCTTACGGAAACAACCTCTATCTGTACATCGATATGGCTATTGAGAACGAGGACTCCCTGCCTAAACTGATAAAACGTTCAAAGTATATACACAGGAACCTTGGGGATAAACTTTTTATACGTGTCGTCAATGCATCCAATATCGAAGTGCTTGCAAAGATCAAATCGCACAGGTCTGACAAGATAATCATCGATATTGATTACACAAAACAAGACTACAGGACGATCATATTAAATGATATAGTCCAGATGAATATCGGCCTGGTGATGATCTCCAGTAAGCTTTTCTCACTTTCTGCCATTAGAGAATGCCTCTATGACAGCAGAGTCCCTGTGCTTAAACTCTCGAACAAGCCCTTCTCAAGACTCAAAGAGAGCATCGTCATCCTCACTGAGAACAGAGACCTTGAAAAGATATCGACCACTGTCTTTGATATCTCGGCACAGCTCTCTTTTAATCTTGAACTTTTTGAGTTTGCACAGGAAAAGACTGAGGCCAAGGAACGAATTGTCGAGCATTATGAGAACCTTGCCGTCATCTTTTCAAAATCGATCAAGATCGTCTCTGAAGAGGTCAATCCGATCCGTTTCTTGAAACAAAAAGAGAACTTTCTTTACTGTCTTCCTTTTAGCGAAAAGATATTGGATCTGCCCTTATATTCACTATTTTCAACAGACAGTGAAAAGTTCTATTATCGTTTGAGCGAATATCATCAGCTTTTTATCCCCACACACTTATAAACCGGGTGATAACTCTACTTATTTATCCCCTTTAAAGCCTTCGTTTTGTATTATCTATCTACTAAAACAGTTTTGGATACATTATGAACATAGATATAGCATTAAAAAAAGAGATCGACAACTCCTATCAGGTCCATATTGGTGCCATTGAAAGCATACAAATCGATGCCAAAGTCGCCATAATAACGAACCCTAAAATAGGCGGACTGCATCTGAATTATCTGATGTCAAGACTGAAGGCTAAAGAGGTCTTTGTCATCACGGTAGAAGACGGCGAAAACTACAAGACACTTTCGACGATCGAGAAGATCGTCAACAACCTATTTGAACACAAGTTCAACCGCTCTTCTGTACTTATCGCTCTTGGGGGCGGGGTGATCGGTGATATGACAGGTTTTGCAGCAAGTATCTATCAGCGCGGGATCGACTTTGTACAGGTCCCTACGACGCTTCTGGCACAGGTCGATGCCAGCGTGGGTGGTAAGACAGGTGTCAACAATGCTTACGGAAAGAACCTGCTGGGTGCTTTTCATCAGCCGCGTGCTGTCTATGCGGATCCTCATTTTCTTTCGACTCTTCCTTCGAGAGAGTTTGCAGCCGGTATTGCTGAAATCATCAAGATGGCAGTCTGTTTTGACAAAGAGTTCTTTGAATGGCTAGAAAACGCAGACCTGCATGATCCAGAACAGATAAAAACGGCCATTGCAAAATCGGTGAAGACCAAAGCAAAGGTCGTCTCTGCTGACGAAAAAGAGAAGGGACTCCGCGCTGCTTTGAACTACGGACATACCTTTGGACACGTCATCGAAAACGAGACAAGATACACCCGTTATCTGCATGGAGAGACGGTTGCTATAGGTATGCAGATGGCAAACGAGCTGGCCTCTCGCCTGGGGATGATGAAAAGCGACGAAGAGATGCGTATTAAAAACCTCCTGATCAAATACGGATTGCCGGTCTCTTATGAGATAAGCGATGTCGATGCCTTTTATAAAGCCTTTTTTCTGGATAAAAAAAGTCTTGACTCAAATATCATGTTCATTATTCCTGAGCATATCGGAGGTGTCCAATTAAGAGAGGACATTGACAAGGAGATTGTATTGGATGTCCTAAACACCTACGCAGGAAAGCCACGTGGTTAGACTTTTATTTGTTTTTCTCACCCTTGGCGCACTTGCCATAGCAGAACTGCCTGGAGACCTCAATGAGACTCAGCGTATTGAAGCACAGAGAAAGGCAGAACATGTTGCAGAGCTTAGAGAGAGTATAGCAAAGACCCTCAAAGCTTTGGAAAAAGAAGGTGTCTTGTGGCAAAAGTCGTATGATTCTTATATGACCTATCTGAACGTTTCGAAAGAACTCAAAGAGGTCCGCAAGGAGATCAAGAGACTCTCTAAGCAAGGCAGCGCTTTTAAAGAGAGAGATGAACTTAACGCCCTGGAGACACGTGAGCAGATACTTGCAAATCAGATCAATCTACTGCAGGGCAAAGACAGTGCACCGTTTAAAGAGCTTCTTATTCCTGATGAGCTCCCAACCGTTCCTGAAGTAACGAATCCGATCTCCATCTTTACAGCATTTTCGTATATCAAACTCATCGAAGGCAAGCTCAAAGAGTATCTTCAAAGAGAGAAAAACCTTCGCGAGTACCTTGTGCTTTTGCGTAAAAAAGCGCGCTGGACGACAGAACTCTCAGTACTAAGCAAGGTTCCCGAAGACGAGGCAGCTTCTGTTGAGGACATGCACAGGCTTTCAGTCTTTGAAGGTGCTTTGGAGACAGTACGCAAAGCGTCAGTCCTGTATGCCCAGCGTATCGATGCAGTAGAGACCCAGGTCCAAAAAGATATTAATTCCCAGACATGGAAGCTTTTCAATCTGGGGATAATCATACTGGTCCTCTTTGTACTTTTCTTTCTTTCAAAACTTGTGATCAAGAAATATATTACGGACAATGAACGCATCTATATGGCGCATAAGATGCTTACCTTTGTCAACATCTCGCTGATCGTCATAATCGTGGCTTTCTCCTACATCGACAATGCCTCGTATATCATCACGGTGCTGGGATTTGCCTCTGCGGGTATTGCCATCGCCATGAAAGACTGGTTTATGTCTATGCTGGGCTGGTTTGTCCTTTTAGTGAGCGGTTCTATCCACGTCGGTGACCGGATACGTGTAATGAAAGAGGGTGTCGAATATGTGGGCGATGTACTTGATATCTCTTTATTGCGTATCACGCTTTTGGAAGATATCACCCTGACTACCTATGCAACCAACCGCAGAGCAGGGCGTATTATCTTTATCCCTAACAATTATGTCTTTACAACACTGATCGCCAACTACTCACACGCAACGCTAAAGACCGTATGGGATGGTATAGACATTACCATTACCTTTGATTCCAATCATAGAAAGGCCATCCATATCGCCAAAGAGATCGCGCGAAAATATTCAAAAGGGTATACGGATATCACACGTACACAGCTCAACAAACTTAGAAACCGTTACAGCCTTAAGAACACAAATGTTGAACCGCGGATCTTCTCTTTTGCCGAACCTAATGGGGTCTGTATCAGCAGCTGGTATCTGACCAATGCCTATGCGACTCTGACACTGAGATCGACGATCTCGGTAGATATTATCGAAGCCTTTAATGCCGCTGATGATATCCACATCGCCTATCCTACTCAGACGCTTCATCTTAACACTAGTGAGAAGAAGATTCCTGAGCTTCCTGATGCTGAGTCAGCTTCAAAGGTAGAGTGGTGATCTCAGAAATCTCAGGCTTTAAAATACAGCGTAAGGAAAGATCCGATGGCTAATTGTCAAAAAGTATTTATCAAGACCTTTGGATGCCGAACGAACCTCTTTGATTCACAGGTGATGCTTGCCCACCTTGAAGACTTTGAGGTGACGCAGAACGAGGAAGAGGCGGATATCGTCATCGTCAACTCGTGCACGGTCACAAACGGTGCAGACTCAGGTGTTCGAGGCTACGTCAATGCCGTCAATAAAAAAGGCGCCAAAGTCTATCTTACCGGCTGCGGTGCCCATACCAAAGGCGAGTCCCTGTTTGAGGGCGAAAAAGTCTTCGGTGTCTTCGGACAGTCTGAAAAAGCCAAGATAAACGAATTGTTAAAAGAGAAAGAGCGTTTTTACCAGATCGGTGATCTTGATTTTATCGATGATACCGTTGTCGAAGAGTTTGTCGGAAAATCACGTGCCTTTATCAAGATACAGGAAGGGTGCAATTTCCGCTGTTCGTACTGTATCATCCCTTTTGTCCGCGGGGATGCAAGAAGCCATGATGAAGAGAAGATAATCGATCAGATCACGCGTCTGGCGGCAAACGGTTTTGGCGAGTTTATTCTGACAGGGACCAATGTCGGTTCTTACGGACAGGGCCAAAAGCGTACGATGGCAGGTTTGCTCAAGCGTATCTCACAGATCAAGGGTGTACGCCGTATCCGTATCGGAAGTATGGAGCCGATACAGGTGACCGACGAGTTCAAAGAACTTCTTGGTGAACCGTGGCTGGAAAAGCATCTTCATATTGCTATCCAACACAGCTCCCAGGAGATGCTTCGTATCATGAACCGCCGTAACAACGTGGATACGGATATCAAGCTTCTGAACGAACTCTATGAAAAAGGTTTTGCCGTCGGTACGGATTATATTGTCGGTCATCCTGGTGAAACAGACGCGGTATGGAAAGATGCGATGGAAAACCTCAAGAAGATGCCGCTGACCCATGTCCATGCCTTTACCTATTCCAAACGTGACGGAACACCTTCTGCCGATCTCAAAGGCGAGATAAACGGTCTGGTCTCCAAAGAACGCATGCACCAGCTCACATCCCTGATCGATGCGAACAACCTTGCCTTTAGAAAAAGCCATAAGGTCCCCTTGGAAGTCTTGGTAGAGAATGAGAAAGAAGGGATATACACCGGGTTTGATCAGTTCTTTAACCGTGTCGAGATCGAATGCCAGTATGACCTGAGCGGAAACTGGATAACGCTGGATGATTACGAAATCAGAGAGGATATGAACTATGTCAGACTCTAAGACCAACCGCTGGATACTCTATTTTTCAGCAGGGGTCCTTCTCGGTCTTTTCCTCTTTGCCGTACTCAGAGACAGCTCTGAACCGATAACTTTGGCAAAGACGCAGGAACTTTTGGAAAAAGGACTTGTCAAACGTGCTGTCTTGGCAGACGAGAAAGTCTATGTCATCACACAGGATGAGACTTACCGTATTCCGACGGTCCTGGTAGACAAGCATATGTTTTCCAAGGTCCCTGTCGAGACGGGGTCGGGAAATAATGCCGTACAGATATTGATGTTCCTGACGATCATCCTTATCGTCGGGGGTCTGACGTATCGTTTTGGTGTGCAGGAGAAGATCGAAAAAAAGGATACTGCGGTACCTTTGTCTTCGAGTCAGGGCCTGAGTGAAGCGATCACACCTTCTCAATCGAATATCACCTTTAAAGATGTCGGCGGTATTGCAGATGTCAAAGAAGAACTCGAAGAGATCATCGACTTCTTGAGATCGCCGAAAAAGTATAAGAACTTCGGGGCCAAGATGCCTCGCGGCGTCCTTCTTGTAGGACCTCCGGGCGTTGGTAAGACGATGATAGCCAAGGCGGTAGCAGGTGAGGCCAATGTTCCTTTTTATTACCAGTCGGGTGCTTCTTTTGTGCAGATCTATGTCGGTATGGGTGCAAAGCGTGTGCGCGAACTGTTTGTACAGGCTAAACGCAATGCCCCTTCTATCATCTTTATCGACGAGATCGACGCGGTGGGAAGATCGCGTGGCGAGAGCCGTAATGACGAGCGTGAGGCGACACTTAACCAGCTTCTGACGGAGATGGACGGTTTTGAAGACGCTTCGGGTGTCGTAGTCATCGCGGCAACGAACAAGATAGAAGTACTGGATTCTGCTCTGCTTCGTTCAGGCCGTTTTGACAGACGTATCTTTGTCGAGCTTCCGACGCTGGCCGAGCGTGAAGCGATCTTGAACAAATATTTCGAGAAGATGATCCATGAAGTCGACACCAAAGAGATCGCAAAGATGACCATCGGTTTTAACGGGGCTTCTTTGGCGACTCTTGTGAATGAGGCAGCATTGGAAGCCTTGCGCAGAAACCGTCATAATATCTCTATGGAAGAGGTCTATGCTGTCAAAGACAAGGTCATCTTCGGTAAGCGCAAGGTCAAGTCCTATTCAGAAGAAGAAAAAAGTCTTCAGGCCCTCTATCAGGCAGCCAAGGCATTAAGCGCCTACTGGTTTGAAGTGCCGTTTGA
>JBFEIF010000106.1:0-7913 GCA_041553795.1 Sulfurimonadaceae bacterium | reverse complement strand
GAGTCGCTGACATAGGCTGTAACAACGGCTACTATATGTTCAGGATGCTTTCTCAAAACCCTGCGAAGATCGTCGGTTTTGACCCTTCGGCTCTGTACAAGACACAGTTTGACTTCATCAACCATTATGTCAAGAGCGACATAGAGTTTGAACTTTTGGGCGTCGAACATCTTCCTTATTATCATGAGAGGTTCGATACAGTCTTTTGTCTGGGCGTGCTCTATCACCGGTCTGATCCCGTCGGGACTCTGAAAGCGCTGGCAAAAGGTATGGAAAAGGGCGGCGAACTTTTTCTGGATACTTTTATGATTGATGGGGATGGGGATATATGTCTGAGTCCGGAGACGACCTATTCAAAGATCCCGAATATCTATTTTGTCCCGACAGTCAAGACGCTTAAGAACTGGTGCGGACGGGCAGGGTTTATCGATATAGAGGTGTTGGAGATCACCGTTACTACGGAAGACGAGCAGCGTGCGACTGACTGGATCGAAGGAGAGAGTCTGGGAAGCTTCCTGGACCCGAATGATCCTTCAAAGACAGTTGAAGGGTATCCCGCGCCAAAGCGTGTCTATATTAAAGCAATAAGGAAGTAAGAATGGCAGAAAACACAGAAAACGAAAGAATAGATGAACTGGCCGATGACCATGAGATGAAACTTGAAGGCAATCTTGCACTTCGTACCCATGACCTTATCAACAGCAGCTACAGCGGTGTTCTTGACGAACTCAAAGAGGGTTATGCCAAGGTCAGCCTGTTGACAAATGAAGATATGCGGGTGGATGTCTATGGTCTGGTTCACGGCGGTTTTATCTTTTGTGCGGCGGATTTTGCAGCTATGGCCGCCGTCAATGATCCCAATGTCGTCCTCTCGGCAGCGACGTCAAGCTTTCTTTCACCGGTGCGCGTCGGAGACGAAGTCGTCTTTGAGGCAAAAGTGCGTCATAAAGACGGCAGAAAGCGGGAAGTCAATGTCGTCGGTTCAGTGCTTGACATCAAGGTCTTTGAAGCAAGTCTGAAGACAGTCGTACTGGAAAAGCATGTCTTAAAGCTTGATCTGATGAATGCGAGTAAAACAGAACGCTAAAACAGAAAAAAGTCTTATAGTGCTCTTATCCAATAGTCTACATTTACCTGCTCTGCCTTGATACTTGTCGGGCCTCCGTGTCCGGGATAGACTTTTTTATCATATTCCAGTCTTTTGAACCTCTTGAGACTTTCTTTCATATCTTCGGGTGAAGAAAAAGGAAAGTCACAGCGTCCGATGGAACGTTCAAAGATAAAATCCCCGCTGAACATCGCATCTTCAATCTCGATCGTCGAACAGCCCGGACAGTGGCCCGGGAAATGGCGAAATTTTATCTTGATGCCTTCAAGCTCCAGTTCCGCATCGCCTTCGATCTCGTAGTCCGGATAGGAAGGCGGAAGGTTTGGCATCATCTCCGAGCTTTGAAGTAAAAAGGCATCGCCTTTTGGGGTGTAGAGAGGAATATTGAGCATCTCCTGGAGCTCATGATTGGACCAGACGTGGTCGAAATGCCCGTGGGTGTTTAAGATCGCAATAGGATTTGTCGTGTTTTTTAACACCCATTCGGTAGCACCGACACCGGGGTCTATGATGATATCCTTGCCGTCTATGGTGACGATATAGCAGTTTGTCTGATAAGGGCCCATCGGCTGTATCTTGATTTGCATAATGTTTCTTTTTAGCGAAATTTTATCATAATATGCCTATGGAATTTTTTAGACACCTGGAAACACTTTTGAAGATCAGCAGACCTTCTCAGAAATGTGCTGCATTTAAAACCTTTTATGAAGAGTATAAACAGTCGAGCATGGAGTTTGACCATCTGCACAGGGCAGAGGTCTTTGACGCGCCTTCATACACAGGATATTGCGAACCTGTCTCCGAGAGTGTCGTCCTGAAGCGAAGAAAACTGACGACCGACAGAGGCAAGGCTCTCTTTATCCATGCCATTGCGCATATTGAGTACTCTGCGATAGACCTTGCCCTTGATGCTGCCTACCGGTTCAAAGATCTGCCCAAAAAGTTTTATGACGACTGGCTTAGCGTTGCGGATGACGAAGTCCGTCATTTTGAGATGCTGGAAAGACTTTTAGAAGAGGTCGGCTCTTTTTACGGTCAGCTTCCGGTACATAAGGGACTGTTCGAGGCTTCAAACAAGACACAGACTCTGCACGAGCGTATGGCAGTCGTCCCCAGATACCTGGAAGCAAACGGACTTGATGCTACACCATTGATGATAGAAAAGATGAAGGCGCTTCAAAATGACACGATGGCGCAGAAGGTCACAGATGTATTGCAGATCATACTCGAGGAAGAGTGTGACCATGTCAGCAAAGGTGACTTCTGGTTCAAGTATGCCTGTGATATGAAAGGCCTCGGGTATGAGAGCTACTTTGATGTCATAGAGAGACATTATCCGGGAAGTTTTCCCCGTAAAAAAGAGATCAATGTTCAGGCCCGTCAGGAAGCAGGCTTCTCCTGTGATGAACTAAGACGGATGAACACAGAGATAGAGTGCAAGAGCTGAAGACTAAGAACTCAGCAAAGCCACAGGTGTGATCTTCATGCCTCTTAATATCTCATCTATTTTATTTGCTTCAAAGTCGATTAATAAAAAATCTTTTTTTATCAGCAGATCACCATTGGGCAATCGGTCTGCAAACCCAAGATATTCAGCTGAACTGATATGTTTGACACCCAGCTGATATGCCGTCTTTGAACCTGAGGTGTTATAGAACAGCTCTTTTTCCTGTTCGCTTGCCGAGCGTATCTTTGAAAGCAGATCTGACATGGGACTCCTAAAATTATTTTATAGTATAGCATCTCTGCCGATCTATAGGAATAAAAATTATTTTAAGTTTTAAAATTAATGTAATAGATAGTACATTAATAAAAAAAATTAGATATAATGATTACACTTAAACTTTATTTTAGGAACAGAATGAGCAAGTATTCTCAGATATCAAACTATCTGATCGCCTTTTTAAAAGACGAAGTCGAAAAAACAGGTTTGAAGAATGTGGTCATCGGACTGAGCGGCGGACTGGATTCTGCGGTTGTGGCTGTTTTGGCCCAGAAAGCCTTTGGTGAGAGGCTTCTAAGCGTCAAGATGCCTTCGCAGTTCTCATCCCAAAGCTCTTTGGACGATGCGGATGAACTCTGCGCAAAGTTTGGAATACGAAACGAAGTACGTGATATCTCGGCTCTATTGAAGGTCTATGGTATCGAGGGGCTTACGCCTTTGCGTGTGGGAAACCTGTCGGCACGTTTTCGTATGATCAACCTGTATGACATCTCGGCGAGAGAGAACGCGCTTGTCCTGGGGACGAGCAACAAGAGTGAACTGATGTTGGGATACGGGACGCTCTTCGGAGACCTTGCTTCGGCGATCAACCCTATAGGCGACCTGTATAAGACAGAGGTCTTCGAGCTTGCAGAATATCTGGGTGTCCCTGAGAGTATCGTCAAAAAGGCGCCTTCAGCTGATCTATGGGAAGGGCAGAGTGACGAGAACGAGTTGGGTTATACCTATGCCCAGCTTGATGCTGTCTTGAGAAAGTATATAGAAGAGCGTTCGACCGAAGCGGAACTTTTAAAAGAGGGACTTGACGCAGATCTGGTCAAGATGGTGGTGCGACGTATCTATCAGAACCAGTTTAAACGACGTATGCCTGTCATCGCTAAACTTTCAAGCCGGTCGATCAATCACGATTTTAACTATCCGCGTGATATAGGCTTGTAAGAGCCACTCTGAAAATCCACTTCGGTAGGTTTTCAGAGTGACTTTTGAAATATTTGAAGAAGAGGATTATATATGGCTAAATCAATACCGTTTTATCGACCTCGCATCGATAACAAAGAAAAAGCACAACTTGAAGAAGTACTGAGCGGCAAGACGAGCAAGGTCAAAGAACTGGAGAAGGCCTTTGTCAAATACACAGGTGCGGGCTATGCTGTTGCGACTTCTGACGGGACCTCTGCATTACACCTGGCTATGATGGCTATCAACCTTAAACGCGGGGATAAGGTCTTGTGTTCGGTTAACGCATATCCGGCTGTTCCTGAAGTCGTACGCCATTTTGATGCTGAACCGATCTTCGTGGATGCCGAAGATGTGAGCTACAGTATCAACCTTGATAAGCTTGAGACGATACTGTCTGACAACCAGTCCAAGAAACTGAAGGCTGTCATCGTCAGCCATATTGCCGGACATCCTATTGACCTTGAACGTCTCTACAATATTGCGAAGATCTATAACATACGTGTCGTAGAAGATGCAAGCGAAGTACTTGGCGGAAGCTACATGGGGAAGAAGATCGGAGCAACGGGTGCGGATATCACTACTTTCAGTTTTAATCCTCACCTTAAAGGCAGCATCTGTAACGGCGGTATGATGGTCACGGATGATGAAGACCTTCTTGAGCGCGCCCAGCTTCTTCGCAACCATGCGATGGTGACTCCGGATGAGAACCTTTCCTATATCTATGATGTCGTCGATATCGGCAGCAAGTACGATATGAGTGAGCTTGATGCTGCTTATATCCTTGGCCAACTCTCCAAGCAGGACGCTGTTGTCGTACGCCAGCAGGAGATCGCGGCACGCTATAGCAAAAAACTTGCCGGCGCTGCACATATCACGCTTCCTGAAATGGTCAAAGACCATACCTTTTCTCTATATATCATCAAAGTCAGAAAGAACCGTGACTCCTTCGCACGCGAACTTTTAGAAAATGGGATCGAGACGGGTCTGCATTACATCCCTTTGCATCTGTTAAGCTACTACAAAAGCAAGTATTCGCTTCGTGTCAATGACTTTCCGGTGGCCTTGCGTAATTTCCAGCAAGTCCTTTCTATTCCTATCTATGCGGATATGAGTGATTCTGAGGTAGACTATGTCTGTGACACTATTATCAGTATTACCAAACACTGGGTCTAAAAACTGCACTTGAAAAAAAAGTTTATATTCTGGGGTGAGAAATATCTTTTTTCACCCGGACTCTTCGAAAGACTTCTCTCCTATCTGCTCTTTCCACTCTCATTGCTGTATTGTCTTGTCGTCTGGATAAAGTTCAAATCGTCGGTTCCCCGTGATATGGGCGTGCCCATTGTCGGTGTAGGCAACCTTATCGTAGGCGGGAGCGGAAAGACACCGCTTACGGTCGCCCTTGCGATGTCCTATCAAAAAGCTGCGGTCGTCTTGCGGGGGTATGGCCGGAGTTCATCGGGGATACATGTCGTCTCGGACGGGAAGACGATACGCTGCGATGTGAAGACAAGCGGAGATGAAGCGATGCTCTATGCAAGGCTTTTACCCCATGCTCTTGTCATCGTAGCAGAAGACCGTATCGAAGGGATAGATCAGGCAAAGTCCATGGGTGCAGAGATTGTATTCCTGGATGATGCCTACAGCAAACATTTCATCAAGAAACTGGACTTGCTTATAGTCTCAGAGCAGAAGAACAGGTTTTGTCTTCCGTCCGGACCTTTCCGGGAACGGTTATGGAAAGGCAAAGAGGCGTACTTGCTCGAAGAGGGAAGGGACTTTAGCAGAAAGGTCCATATCTCCGCCGGGAGTCCGAAGATGGCACTGGTGACCGCCATCTCCAAGCCTTACCGACTTGAGCGTTATTTGAACGAGGATGTCATCGACAAGGTCTACTTTCCGGATCATCATGCTTTTGAGAAAGAAGAGCTGAAGGATATCCTTGAAAAGACAGGAGCACAGACACTTCTCGTGACACGAAAAGATGCCGTAAAGATGGAGGGTTTCGGACTGCCCCTCTCTTTTTTGGAGTTGGATCTTCAAGTCAATAAAGAGGTGCATCAAAGTGTGCAGGAATATGCTAAAATTTCCATATCAAAATAGAAAAGATCATTATGCAAGCAAAAATTGAAAAAGTAAAGACGCTTCTTGACGCACTTCCGTTTATCAAGGCGTTTAACAAAGAGATCGTTGTCATCAAATATGGCGGTTCGGCACAGACGGACCCACAGCTTATCGAGAGTTTTGCACAGGATGTCCTGCTTTTGTACCTAGTAGGGATCAAGCCTGTCATCGTGCACGGCGGCGGTAAAAAGATCACGGACATGCTGGACAGGCTTAATATCCCTTCGGAGTTTATTGACGGTGAACGTGTGACGACTCCGGAAGTCATGCGTATCGTCGAGATGGTACTAAGCGGTGAGATAAACAGCGGTATCGTCTCGCTTCTGAATGCCCATACGGCCAAAGCGATAGGGATGAGCGGCAAAGATGCCCATTTTATCATGGCTAAGCCGAAAGCAGACGCAAAATGGGGGCTTACGGGCTCTATCACCCACGTGAACGCTGAAGTCGTGCACAATCTGATCCATGAAAAGTTCATCCCTGTGATCGCACCTATTGCGGCAGGCGAGACTATGGGGCATCCGGGATACAATATCAATGCCGATCTTGCTGCTTCGCAAGTCGCCAAAGCTATCGGTGCAAACAAGGTGATCTTCCTGACAGACACTCCGGGTGTACTGGATAATGATAAAAACCTTCTTTCTACTCTGAGCAAAGCACAGGTCGCAGATCTGAAGGCTGACGGGACTATCCATGGTGGGATGGTGCCTAAGGTCGATGCCTGTCTGGAGGCTATAGAAGGCGGTGTCAAAAAAGCGCATATCATAGACGGACGTGTTGAACATTCTATCCTTCTAGAACTCTTTACATCTGAAGGTATCGGAACGCAGATCACGGCATGATAGTCGTCTTTTGCACGGTTCCGGATGAGAAGAGTGCTCAGGAGATCTCTCGGACACTGGTGACAGAAAGGC
The DNA here is from genome assembly GCA_041553795.1 of Sulfurimonadaceae bacterium. Taxonomy (GTDB): domain Bacteria; phylum Campylobacterota; class Campylobacteria; order Campylobacterales; family Sulfurimonadaceae. Next base: position 1,084 of record JBFEIF010000106.1, on the reverse strand, counting down.
TCTGTGCCTGCGTGAACCAGATCCCAAAGATCACTTCGTACTATATCTATGAAGATGAGTTCTGCGAAGATGCCGAGATCCTTCTTCTTATCAAGACAGACCTGTCCCATTTTGAACCTTTGGAAAAAAGGATCAAAGAACTCCATCCCTATAATGTTCCCGAGATCATAGCCGTACCTATAGCAGAAGTTTCACCGGAATACAGGTCATGGATGATGAAGGCTCTTTCCTAGCATCCATATTTTTAGTGTGAAAAAAAGGACAAAATTAAAAAAATAAGGCATAATTTATGCCAAAATTACCTAATCATTAGCCATAGTTGATTATCCTAAGATGACTATTAGTACGAAAGAAGATGAATGAAACGAATATATCCCCTTATTGCCTTGATTATCCTTGCCACCGGATGTGCCAAAAAAGAAGTCGAAGCTCCTGTCGACCCTGTCAGTATCGCTCCTGAGATCACTCTTTTTAAACAGTCTTTGCCTATTCAAAAAGAGGTCTTGAACAAGGCGTACAAGAAAGTGACGCCAAAGATCGGTCTTTCACACATGAGTGAGCTTAAGGGCAAGTCATTTAACGGAGAGTTTGTTTTTGAAGAGACAGAGCTCCCGTTTATCGAATATAAGTTTGACAAGCCTTACATCATCAAAAAAGTCCATCTTAAAGGAAGCGGGTTTGTCGTCAACGGGAAAGCGGCCAGCTCTAATATCCGAAAATTCGAAATACTCTTTCTGGATGCACAGAAGTCTCCTTTGTATACAGATGAACTTGAAGAAGATGCGGCGATCATAGAAGACTTTAACAATGTACAAGCGGACGGCTTCATCATCAAGACACGAAGTGTCTATACGCCAAAAGATATCGAGATCAACGAGAATGATGTCGTCGCTGCCTTTGACGGCCGTATCGAGGTAGAAGTCATCGATGCGGACTATGTGTATGACATCGTCGCACCTGTTTTGAGCGAGCGAGACTCTTCGACATCGAATGAGGACCTTCTCAAGACGATAGCACTGCTGAACTCGGAACTATTCAAGCGTCTGCGCGAAAAGCGTTCGGACTTCAACCTTCCGAAGACTTC
>JBFEIF010000105.1:0-7995 GCA_041553795.1 Sulfurimonadaceae bacterium | reverse complement strand
GATGAACCTGGGAGACTCGCGTATCTATCTTCTGAACAAGGAGAAAGAGCTGAAACAGCTCAGTGAAGACCATGTCATGGACGAAGACAACCTTTCGCACGTATTGACTCAGGCCTGCGGTCTGAGCGATCATGTCGAACCAGTGATCACCGTCAGGGAGGTCGAAGAAGGGGACACGCTGATATTATGCAGCGACGGCCTGACCGGTCTGATGTCAGACGAAGAGATCAAAGAAGAGGTCATCAAAGGTCTAAGTGCCAAACTTATCGTTCACGGTGCCGCCGTAGAACATCAAGACTATCAACGCGACGACATCTCTATGCAGATCATCCGCATCGACGAGCTGGACAAGATCCACGCGCTCAAAAACCAAGACCTACCCATACCTCAGACCCTCAAAAAAGGAGACATCATTGACGGCTATGAGCTTGTCCTCTCCATGATGGGACACGGCCGTATCTGGAAGGTTACAAAAGACGGCCAGGAGTATGTCATGAAGTTTCCTCTTCTCGAGGCTATCGATGACCCGCATACCTTGGAAGAGTTTGTCAAAGAGGCCTGGTACGCAAAACAGGTCACGCACAAGGCATTTGGTCATGCATGGGTTCCGGAGGATCGTTCTGCAAGATATTACCTGATGGAACTGATCGAAGGGATGAATCTGGCCGAATACGTCAAAAAACGTCCCATCACCATCGACTCGGCTATTGCTTTGGCGAAGTTCCTTCACAAAGCAGAAGCCCACCTCCTGCATCTCGGGCTCGTACACGGGGATATCAAACCTGAAAACATCATCGTCTACACGAAAGAGGGAGAGGTCGGTGTGGAGTTCAAGATGGTCGATTTCGGTTCAGTGGTTGAGATCTTTGCTTTGAACTCCAGAGCCGGCACCCCTTCCTACCTTGCGCCTGAACGTTTCAGCGGAAACGCCATCAATGAGGCTACCGAGATCTTCTCTATCGGTGTGACACTTTACTGGGCATTGACAGGAAAATTTCCCTACGGAGAGATCGAGCCTTTTCAGACCCCTTCTTTCAAACAGGCCAAAAAGCCGAGCCTCTATAATAAAAACATCCCCCAGTGGCTTGACTCTGTCATCCTGCGTGCCATTGCCATAGACACCCAAGAGCGCTATTCCCATTACAGCGAGTTCTTTTATGAGCTTAAATCTCCCGAAAAAGTCAAACCCTATTTTTCAAAAGACCTCTCTTTTATAGAAAGAGAACCCTTGCTCTTTTATAAAATAGTTTTTTTTGTCCTCCTTGTGACAAATATCATCACATTTGTACATTACAATTGATACCGCTTGATAATTAAGTTACAATAGACTTCTTAAACATCTCTTTTCAGGGGCCGCCTATGTTAAATATCTTTTCCTTTTTTTCTCAAAAGCCCCAGCGCGACCTTTATCATTTCGGACGTTTCATCACCCATAAAAAGACATCTGAACAGCAGGAATACTATCAGCAGTCAAAAAAAGCCTTCTCCCAACAGCAGTATCTTGAAGGCTATGAACATTATTTTAAATATCTGCGTTATTACGACCATGGCGAAGACACCGGGAACATAAGTTTTAAGAGAGATACGGACACACTCAAGTTCAAGATAATCCAGGGTTCCGCTATCATAACAGGCGAGATCACACAACGATATCTGCGTGCGAGTGTCAACATCGCCTATACCGTCAAGGACAATATAGCCGTGATGCGGCGTCTTTTGGAAAAAAACTATATGTACACCTACAGCAGTTTTTACCTTGGGAAAGAGATATTGCGCTCCAAGATCTATTTTGACAACATCGCACTCTCTCCGCAAAAAGTCTTTTTTCCTTTACGCGAAATAGCAATCAACTCGGACAGAGAAAAAGAGCTGTTGCTGGATGAGTTCAATGACCTTGGCCCTATTGAACTGGATCATATTGAAGCCATGGACACCCAGCTCAAAGAGACCACACTGCGTTTTTTCAGAGAGTGGATCGACAAGACCGAACAGAAGGTATCTCTCCTGCCGACACAAGAGCAGTCTGGCGCTATCGCCTTTGTCTGGCTTGGACTACTGCTGAAGATCGACTATTTTGTCACGCCAAGAGGAAAGATCGGCTATGATATCTACGAGGCGATACAGGAATACTATCTTGATGACAACAAGCTGATCGAAGAAAAAAACGACGCACTTCAAAAAGCCGTACTCAAGCTCAAAGAGTTTGACACCAAAAAGCTCTCAAAAAACATCTATCCCGTCAAACAGACCTTTGACATCTTCACGGCAAATACGCTTGATGAGATACGTCTTTTTATCGAAGAGACCTTGGGAAAGGTCATCTGGTATAAAGAGCACCGGTATGAAGAGATCATCATGACCATCTATGAATATCTGGGGCTGTATATGCTCTACAACTTTGGCATGAACGACTGTCTGAGAGAACTGGTCCAGCTAAATGTCAGGCTGCACAACACAGACTTTCACTCGGCCCTTGGGATGAAGAGCCTTTACAAGGCAGACAAACTAGATCCGATAAAGGTCTCCAGACACATCAGACAGATCCTTGAATATTATTCTCTGAAATATCCGCATCTTAATGACTTTTCCTCTACGCTTAACTATCAGAGCAATGAGAAGTTTCACCACTCCTATTTCAATGCGCTCAAAACACTGAGCTTCAGCGAACTGTAGAAGGAACCCCTATGAACACACAAGATATCTTGGACATCTATCAAGAATGTATCATCCAGATCGAGACGCCTTATGCATCAGGTTCGGGCTTTTATCTGCAAGAACATGACCTCATACTCACCAACTCCCATGTCGTGACCGGTCTTAAAAAAGTCATCATCAGCTCCAAGAAAATTAAACGGATTGAAGATACCGTCGTATATGATGACCATAAATATGACATTGCATTTATCAAGACCAAGAGACTTGAGGTGAAGCCCCCCCTGCTCTTATCTAAACGGCCCGTCCATGACGGGGACAAAGTCGTCGCGATCGGCCACCCCTACGGTCTTAACTACACTGCTACAGAGGGTATCGTATCAAAGGCCGCACGGCTTCAGGGCGAACTCGAATATATTCAGATCGACGCGGCCATAAACCCCGGGAACAGCGGCGGACCGCTTTTGAACGATTCCGGGGAAGTCGTCGGTGTCAACACCTTTATCATCCAAAACTCGAACAACCTCGGGTTTGCCCTTCCCTTCTCCTATGTACAAGAAGCACTGGATGCTTTTAACACCCTGGGAAAAGATGACATCATACGCTGCTCTTCCTGCCTCAACCTTGTCCATGAGATCGATATCAAAGATGACTACTGTCCTGAATGCGGGGTCAAGATCGAAGTCGCCAAAAAAAGAAGAGAGGGATATGTCCCTGTCGGTACAGTCAGGACACTCGAAAAGATACTTGAGGACATGGGAAAGGATGTAGCCTTGGCGCGCAGGGGACAAAGGCTGTGGCAGCTGGATATCGGAAGCGCGCGTGTGGAGATATCCTATTATGACAACGGTGTCATCGTCGCGGATGCCTCTTTGTGCCGTCTTCCGCATCACAATATCGAAAAGATCTATCACTTTATGCTTGAAGAGAACAGCAAGATGGACTACCTGCAGTTTTCGATCGCAGACAACGCCATCTTGCTTTCTTACATCATCATCGACAGCTCGCTGGAAGAGAAGAACGGTGCTATAGCGCTGGGAAGACTCTTTAGCAAGTCAGACATCTATGATGACATCCTGATCAAGAACTACGGCGCCAGCCTTATCAAAAGAGACGACTAACTCCTTTCTTTTACAGAGGCTTGTCGGTATCCAGGATAAGCTTTCCTATCTCCTCTTTTTTGACCAGATCCGCTCCCATGGAGATGATAAACTTGGAAGCCTCTTCCAGAGTCAGACTTGTCTTCATCAACTTCTCATTTTTTACGATGACCGTATAGCCGCTTGTGGGGATCGGCGAAGAGGGGACAAAAAGCACCGAGAGGCCTTTATAACGGTTGATGACATAGGCCGCCACCCAGACATCATCTTTGGGATATTCTACCAGTACGATCTCTTTTGCCCCGGTCTCTTCGTTTCCTGAAAACATCTGCGTCAGTTTTTTCATCATACTGTAAATAGAACGGACGGCCGGAAGGTTCTCAAAGACCTTGTCGATCGCAGAGATGATGAAGGACTTCCCGTACTTCTCTATAGAGTAGCCCAAGAAAACGAAGAGGCTCAGACCAAGAAGTATGAAGAGTCCCGTCGTCTCATTCGAATTGGTAAGATCGTTTATTTTTAAAAAGGCTGTAAGCCCCAGTTCTTTGAGCATATTAAGCACGACAAGTACCAGGGCTACGGGCATCAATGAGAGTGCCCCGACGAACATATAGCGTATGATGCTTTTCATTATTTGAATTTCCTTGTGATATAATTAAGGGTATTTTATCCAAAAGGAATCAATATGAGCGAGTTTTTGCACATCGTCTGCCCACACTGTAACGGGACCAACCGTATCCCTTCAGGCAGCATACCCGAAGAGGCAAAATGCGGCCGATGCAAGAAATCCATCCTGGATACAAAACCCATAGAACTCAGCCCCGACAATATCCAGCAGCACCTTGAAAAGAACGATATCCCTGTTATCATAGACTTCTGGGCACCCTGGTGCGGACCCTGCAAGATCATGGGGCCTAACTTCGAGCAGGCCTCACGAAACTTCAGGGGAAAAGTCCGCTTTGCCAAGGTCAATACAGAAGTCCAGCAAAGCCTTGGAGGGCATTTCAACATACGTTCCATCCCTACTATGATACTTTTTAAAAAAGGAAAAGAGGTCGACAGAGTCTCCGGTGCACTGGATGCGACTCAGCTTATATCATGGATACAGTCCAGAGTATAAGTCCCCATTTGCACTGCTGTTTATAACTCTTTTATCCATAAATTCTTTAATTATCAGCTTTTATTATCTAATCCTAATAGTTTTAGTGTAGAATAATTCTATGTAAAAAACGGAGCCGGGATAAATGTCGTTACAGAACAAATATACTATTGTCGAGACCTTGCATGAAAATGCGACAACAGTGATTCAAAGAGCAAGATCTCTCAATGACTCCAGGCAGATCATTCTCAAGACCTTCAAACCTTCGGAAGAAGCCCTGAAAGACTTCTTCAATGAACGTAAGACACTCTCCACCTTGCATCTAAAGCATATCCCTAAACTTTTAGAAAGCACGCTCTTGTCTAATGATAACGTCAATGTCTTTGAGGACATTGGAGGAGACTCACTCTTCAATCTGCTCGCGCGGGGAAGACTGAGCCTTGCCGTTTCACTTCAGATAGCATTGCATCTGGCCGAGACCGTCCGTCTTATCCATGAAAAAGATCTCCTGCATGCCAACATTAGCCCGCATAACATCATCTACAATACTCAGACCGAGGCTCTCGAACTTATCAATTTTACGAAAGTGCAAAAGCTCTCAAAGGTCTCTCCGGCTAAAAAAAGCAATAATCTTTCTTTATCAAGAATGCTCTATATCGCACCGGAGCTGACAGGACTGATAAAAAAGAGAGCAGATCTTAGAAGTGATCTTTTCAGCCTTGGGATGAGCTTCTACTACCTGTTTTTGGGCCGGTCTCCCTTTGCCGCAAGCGACAGATATGAACTCACACACAAACTCATCGCCTTTGCCCCGAAACCCTTGCATGAGCTTAATTCCGATATCCCTCCTGTGATCTCGCATATCATTCAAAAACTTATCCAAAAAAAACCTGAAGCACGATACCAGACGGACGAGGCCCTGATCTACGATCTGCAAAAGTGCCTCCACAGTATCAATCAAGGAGAGGCTATCCCTCTCTTTGAAATAGCCACCCACGATCATAGAATACTGAAGATCGGGCAAGATCTTTTCGGACGGGAAAAAGAGATCACCCTTTTGAAGAAGAGAGCAGAAAAAAGCTTTGGAAAAAGTGACTGCACACTACTTGTATCAGGCCCTGCAGGCGTGGGGAAGACGCGTCTCATCGAAGAGTACTTTTCCTACTTTGACCTGGATAAGACGACCATCCTGCGAGCGAAGTTCGACCAGTATCAAAGACCTGTCCCTTATGCCAGTTTCAAACAGCTGTTCTTACAGCTAAAGACACTCTTCTTGATGAAAGGCCTGCCTCAAAACCGGACAATGATCCACAAAGAAAGTGCTAATATTCTAGGTTTTTTCTTTCCCGAACTTCGAGAGTTCTTTCCCTCTGACAGTGACAGTTCCCTCCCCTCTCTCACAGATCTGAACGTTCAACTTTCTCTTGCAGTCAAAGAGCTCTTCACCTGTCTTGCCTTTGCAGACTCTCCTTTGATCGTCTTTATCGACGATCTGCAATGGGCCGATGCCGCATCCGTGAACATGCTGCAGGAATCCATTGTCAATATAGACAATCCCTACCTTCATTTTGTAGGAAGTTTCCGAGATATCGAGACCGAAAACAGCAAGACGCTGCGAAGTCTCATCAACGACCTGCAAACATCTCAACACGATCTTCTCCATATCAGACTTTCATCGCTCAAAGAGAGTGACGTCAAAAAGATGCTTCAGACCCTCCTTTCAAACACGACAAAAAGTTTTTCAGATTTTGTCACCGCCATCTACAAACGTACCGATGGAAACCCTTTTTTCCTCAAGTCCTTTTTGGAATACCTGATCGATGAGAAAGACTTGTACAGTGAAAACGGACGGTGGCAATACAAACTTGAAAAGATAAAGGCCTATGGCACAAGTATCAATATCGCCAATATCATAACAGCAAAGTTCAGGAGACTGAGCACGAACGAACAGTCCTGTCTTCAATGCCTCTCTTTACTCGGAAACAATTTTGAGATGGATTTTTGCCGTGATATCGTGAGTTCTTTTGGCTATGACGAAGCTCTTATACACACGCTTCAGCACAAAGGCTTTATCGACGAGATCATGGGGAAATGCCAATTCTCCCATGACCAGATACAGAGCTTTGTCTATACCTCCATAAATGAGGAGACGCAACAGAAGATCCACCTTCGTATCGGAAGACATTTGGAAGCCGCCTATAAAAAAGGGAAATACTCCGATCTCATCTCTATCGCCAACCATCTTAACAATGCTTACCCGCACGAAAAACTGCCTGCACATCTTTTCAGACTTAACGTGCAGGCACTCGAAGAGATGCTGAAAAACAATGATTATGCACTGGTTGTGAAACAGACCGACTGGATCAAGACACATCTCTATAATGACGAGCTCTGGGCAAAAGAGCGTTCGGCAGCATTCAGGTTCGCAGAACTCGAATGCAGGGGCTTCTATCTCAACGGCATACACGAGACGGCCTTTGAGCAGATCAAGCAACTGATACGAAGAACGAAAAGCATCCATGAGAAGATCACCGCATTTTCTCTTTTCAAAGACATCTGTGTTACCAGCGGCAAACATTTCGACCAACTCCAGGTCTTTGGAAGCACCCTTTTAGATGAGTTTGGTTTGAGCGTACCTTCAAATAAGAAAGGACTTGAGACATCGATAGAAAAACTTGAGAGTGCTGTCTACAAAAATCCTCTCTCTTTATCGGTAAACGATATTGTCAATATACCTGTGCTTAAGCCCCTGAAAAGAAAACGCGTTCTTTCACTTTTAGTAGACTATTGGGAAGTGGCGTATTATCTCACCGATATCAGTCTGATGAAATGGGCCTGTCTCAATATCGTAGACAGATCCTTTAAATACGGAAACTCCAGCGAGTCATGTTTTGGATATGTCCTTTACGGAGCACAGCTTGCTTCGCAAAAAGAGTTTAAACGATCAGCCGAATTCGCTGAAGCTGCTTTAAGGTTGAACCATATCTTCAAAGACAAGAAGATGCTGCCAAAGATCCATAACTTTGTCGCAAATTTCATCAATCCCTACACCAGACCGCTTTCTACGAACGTAGCCCTCTATCAAAAAAGCCTCCATCAGAGTAAACTCAATGCCGATATCGTCTTTGGGACCTGGGCCAATTT
>JBFEIF010000104.1:0-8118 GCA_041553795.1 Sulfurimonadaceae bacterium | reverse complement strand
GTCGAGTTCAATGAAGTTATGTAGATAGCAGGCGTAGTAGTGCCTCTTTCGCGAGAGCTTTTTAAAAGTTCAAATCCGTTGGGGCTGGGCACGTTCACATCAAGCACAAAAAGATCAAAGTTTTTTTCATACATGGTCTCCTCTGCGCTTGTACCGTCATAGACTGCTTCCACGGCAAAGCCCTGTTCCACTAGAAACTCTTCAATCGTCTCGCTTAGATTGATATCATCTTCAAGAAGAAGGATTCTTTTCATTGGGAGTGCCCTGGATCTTGTAAAAGAAAAGATTTCATTTATTGTACTGAACACTCTTTGACAAAGAGTGCCATAGTGAACTTTGTATCACTTTTTTTATCATAGCTGTAGCTGGTATCACTCTGTTTGCTCAGGGCTTCTGTTCGGCCCATAGTCTTCAGTTCCCATGAGACGCTCTGCCCTATCTGAGTCATAGCGATGTCCTCTGGATCACGAATAAAATAGATCTGTCCGTCATCTCTTCCTTTGACACCGTACCCGAACATCTTCGAACCTGCTTCATCTACAGTGAAAACGACTTTTCCTTCTATCAGAGCCTGCTTTCCGGAATACAGCTCGGTATTGATCATCATACCACACTGCTCTGTCGCTTTTTGGCGGCGAAGCGTCTCCGCTTTGCGGGCCTGTTCCTGTTTCTTATACATCTTTTGCTGTACTTCTTTTTCACGTACCGCAGCCTGAGCCTGAGCCAGCTGTGCCATTGCTTCGGCACGCTCTTTTTCCTTTTTAGCCCTCAAGAGTGCTTCCTGACGTTCGGCAGCAAGGTTTGCTGCTTCTATGGCCGCCGCTCTGTTTGCCCAATACTCAGGGTTTTGGAAGGAATGAAAACGCTCTTCGTCCTGGAGCGGAAGTTTCTTCTCATCAATAAATGTCATCTCATCCTGTGTCGGTTCGTTCTGCAAAAGCGGGAAGAGATAGACGAAGTTATCCGTGTCTTCATCCTCAATAAACTCTTCTATTGTCACTTCCATTCCCGACTGTATCTTGGAGTTCTTGCTGACAAGATTACGCAGTTCTGCCAGATATTCAAGTGCCAAAGGACCTTTTGTGATCTTTGCCTCATCCAGAAGATGCCCTATGGCTTCATTTTTGTGCGAAGCTTCCATGTACGGCAAACATCTTTCCTCCAAAAATGCGAATGGCGGCTGCTGACGTTTTATAACGCCTTGGCAGATCGAGTCAAACTCGTACACCGGAGTACCGAACTGGGCATAAAAGTTCGGACGCGCCAAGAACTCCTTTTTCATAAACTGCTCTGCTGTTTCGGGTGTGTAGTTCTGCTCATGAAAAACGGTGATGGCAGCAGAAGATATATTGAGTTCCTTCCATTTGACTGCCTCGCTGATACCGATCCCCAGACCTGCCCATAATTCGAACTCGACATTGTCAATGCCGGCTGCCTTCCACTTTGCTTCTGCTTTTTCGCTTAAAGGCTTACCCTTGTATATATAGGCCGTAGGATCATCCGCGCGGCTTCTTGGGGCATGAATATCAACAGAACTCCCATCTCTTTCAAAACGACCGCTGTGTCCCGCTTCCAGTTTGGCGCGCAGTGCCGCGAGAGAGTTCTCTTCCGGAGCAGGTTGACCTCCGCAGCCTGCTAAGAATAATAGTATTGATACCGATAAAAAAAACAGTTGTTTCATAATGATCCTTTTAAAAAATACATTATAGTATAAATCCTAAAAGTTACCCAACAATTAACAGGTATCGGCTCTTTGTAAATCATGAAAATACAAGAAGAGCCCATATAGCCAAAACGCTGCAAAGTACATTTATCAAGAAGGATGTTATAATCCCGTAAAACTTAAAAGATGGAACATGGCCCCTAAAAATATCAAAAAAGCCAAAAAAAACACAGATGCGGTATCCAAGGTCTATTATGCAGGCTTTTGGTCACGTTTTTTAGCTTTAAGCGTTGATGTCTTTATGATAGGGATCCCTATCAGTATCCTGATCTATCTCTCTTTCGGTTATGAGACGATGCAGTCACAGCCCGGGTTTATGGATGCGATCGAGGGTGTCCGGCCTGGACAAAAAGCCAATCCTCTTATCCCTTTGCTCACTATAGGTCTATGGTCTGCCATCACTCTGGCTTTTTGGTCTAGGACCGGACAGACTCCCGGGAAAAAGATGGCTAATATCATCATCGTCGACAGCACTGACTTCAAACAGGCTTCTTTCTTGAAACTGAGTGTCAGGCTTATTTTTTTCATCATGCCGATCTTTGCGTTTATAAGCCTCTTTGTTATGCTGCTGCACCCTAAGAAACGCACGCTGCATGATATCTTCAGCGGAACCGCCGTTATCTATAAAAAGAGCTGACAATGCCAATTATCATCGGTTCTTTTTATTTCTTTTATTTCTCGATCGTAGCCGTCTATATCATTTTCATGCCGAAGGTCTTGCAGATCGTCGGCTATCTTCCTTCGCAGATCGGGATCATCTTTGCCGCTGCTCCGCTGGTACGCTTTTTGATCCCTTTTCTGTTTCTAAAATACATCTCTCTGACACCCAGAGTCTTTAATACGGCTCTGACACTGACCTTTATCGCCTCCTTGCTTTTTCATTTTTTTCTCGACTCTTTTTGGCTGCTGCTTTTCACCAATATCCTCTTGGGAATCGGTATGAGCCTGATCCTTCCCTATGTCGAAAGTGTCGCACTCTCTCTTATGCCGAAAGAAAAATATGGGAGGGTGCGTCTTTTCGGTTCCATTGGTTTTATTCTTGTCTCACTGGTCCTTGTCAACTACCTCAACACACCTCTCAACGCTATCTTGTTTTTAAACAGCAGCGCCTTTCTTGTCCTTGTCTTTGGCAGCTTTCTTCATAAGTTTGAAGCCCGACATCCACAGTCTGTTTCCAGCGAGGGCAAACATTTCAGCATTCTTGCACACTGGCCCTTATGGCTCAGTCTCTTTCTGATGCAAGTCGGATTTGGTGCTTTTTATAATTTCTTTACGATCTATGCCAGTTCCCATTCCATCGGGATCGAAGCTTTCAACATCTCTGCTATGGATATGACGATTTATCTTTGGAGTTTTGGTGTTATCTGTGAAGTCTTTATGCTTTATTTTCAAGCCCCGCTTTTAAACAACGCTCTGCTGAAAGTCTTGCAGTTTTCTGTCGGCATCACGGTCTTGCGCTGGCTGATCCTGGCATTTTTCCCTGAGAACCTATTCTTGCTTTTTGTCTCTCAGAGCATCCATGCCTTCAGCTTTGCCCTTTACCACTCCGCTGCCATCATGTATCTGCACTCCCTGTATACAGACAAAAAACTGTCTCAGCAGTTCTTTGCCGGCATCGCCTATGGGATGGGTGGTTTTATGGGTGCTTTTGGAGCGGGTTTTATCTACGAGATCTCGCCGCAAGGGCTCTATACCGTAGCGGCGATGATCACGCTGACAAGTTTTATCTTCTTGTGGATCGAAAGCAACAAGCTAAACTCAGCGCTTGAACACACGGACACTGCTGCCGGATAGACCGACCAGCATATTGCCGCTCCAGAGATAGTTCTCAACACGGCCTGGCCGTCCTTCCTCATCAGCAAAACGCATGATCACCAGTTTTGTCTTTTGATCTTTTGCCGCCTGAGACCCTTCCTGGGTCTGTGTCGATACAAGTGTCCAGTTGACCTTCTCCTTATAGATACCTCTGCCCTTTGAATATGAACCCTTTCCTTCAAGCAAGACCGAGAATCTCTCATCACCGCATATCCATTCGCCCGCCAGGGTGTCATCTAAACTTTGGATATCTTCCGTTTTCGTTGTGACTTCAACAGCAACGACACTGGAAGCATTGATCTCATCCAGTCCGGCCGTTGAGTTTAAAAACGTGTAGGCATAATTGCTCAAAGGATCGTCTTTTCCAAACCGGTAGACGAAAGAGAGTTTTTGGCGGGTGTCTGTATGCAGGACATCTTGCGCAGGCTGGGAATCATAATCAAATTCAATGAGATAACTCAGATCGAAGACTCGTGTAAGATGTATGGTCATCTCTGCTGTTGATGCGATCAGATAGTCCGAACCGTTATTGATCTTTGGCTGATAATACCCGAGATAGCTCAGTTCCAGGTTGTCATCGACCGACATCTTATAAGACAAGTAGGAACTGGTCCTATAGTTATGTTCGTTAGGATCTCTTTGATTTTCTGTATATTTTATCTTCTCGTCCATCACAGATATCCCCAGAAAAAGCTTTCCGTATCTCTTGGAATCCGCTATCTTACAGCGCGGACCAATACCGTAAACCGTTCTGTTTTGGAGATACTTGAACTTATCTTGTTTGAATTGGGCATAAAACTCCATCGCCCAATCCGGAGTAAACATCTGATGGATATGGCGCAGATGGACAAAGGCATTATCATCCGTGCTCAGACCGCCTGCCTTGTCTTTCTCAACGGAACCTTGTATCCAGGTTATCGTCTTGTTCGTGTCATATTGGATACGTCCGCCGTATTCTGATTCATCTTTATCAGTATTGCCCCGTTTTTTCTGAAATGAGCCATAGCCCGAACCGCTAAATCCGTTTTCTTTTTCTAGAAAATCGATAGAGGCGATATCAATAATAGCCATAAGTGCCGTCGTATAAAGAAGTAATACTAAAAATAATCGCATAAAAAAGTTATCCTGTAAAGTTTTCAGATTCTACAGGAATTTTAAAAAGAGAAAGCTTAGTAGTCGATAATAAGGGCAGCCGTAAATGTCTTATCGGTATATTCATTGCCAACAGGCGGCATGTTTGTATAATCTACCTTATAACTCAGCCCCATCGAGAAGTTTCCATTTATCTTGCTTGAGACAGCCGTTTTCGAATAGACAAAATAATTTTTTGTATCACCAAACTCACTACGATAACTTAGGTCCTGAAGAAACTTAAACGTCTCAGTGACTTTCCATACATAATTTCCCTGCAGCAGATAGGAAGCGTATTCATTGGTTACACCTGGAACCAGAGGAATTGCAGGATCAATTGGAGGATTGATATAAGGATACTTAATCTCTACGCCCAATGCATCATAATACTTATCAGTACCTTCATCTATTGCATACACAATATTGCCCTGAAAGTGCAGTGTATGTGCATCCGTTTTAACCGCATCATATATCAAACCCGGACCCGTATAGAACTGATAATCAAACCCCGAGAACTTGTCATTTTTATAAGAAATGATATAGTTAAAAGCAAAGTCTTCAGCGAACTGATAATCATAATTCAGGGAAGTGATGAACTTATTATTCGTCTCGATACCTTCTTGTTCACCGTACAAATAATCAATATCAAACTGTAAGGAGTGTTTGTCGATTTTTTGTTTTCCGACAAAATCAACTGAACCCGACTTTGTGTTCGTGTTCCCTGATGTTGAGACATATCCCAACTCTGTGTGGGTCGTAAATGCTGTATCTTCGGCCAACACAAGTGACGCCGCTGCCAAAAGAGACAGCCCTAATGCTCTCTTAAGAGCCGAATTGTTTTTTATCTTATTCATTTAATTCCTTATTTCTCGATCTTGTTTAAATGGATATCCATCTGCGGATAGGGGATGCTGATACCTTTTTCATCAAAGGTCAGCTTGACCTTTTCCATCATATCAAAATACACGTCCCAATACTCTTCACTTTTCACCCACGGACGAAATGCGAAATTCACCGAAGAGTCTCCCAACTCTTTTACACCGACAAAAGGTGCAGGGTCAGCCAGGACTCTCTCATCTGCTTTGATGATATCTTCCAAGACCGATTTGGCAAGCTTAAGATCATCATCATAACCGATACCGAAGGTAAGATCCAGACGGCGTGTATCCCGTGCGGAAAAATTGGTTATGTTGCCTCCCGTCACCGAAGTATTGGGAATGGTAACGACCTTATTGTCTGGCGTATGCAGTATCGTAGCAAACATGGAGATCGCCGCGACCGTTCCCGTCTCTCCGCCTACAGTAACGACATCACCGACATTAAAGGGGCGAAAAGAGATGATAAGTATCCCTGAACCTATATTGCCAAGCGTTCCCTGAAGGGCAAGACCTATAGCCAGACCTGCTGCTGCCAATATTGCCGCAAATGATGTCGTATTCACACCAAGAGCATTCAAAGCAGCAAGGATGACGACGATCATCAGCAAGATATAGACGATACTCTGAACAAAACTTACGAGAGTAGTGTCGATATTGCTCTTGTGCATTAATTTGACGACAAGACCCTGCAGCCATTTGGCGACCCATTTACCGACTATAAAGATAATGAGCGCCCCAATGATCTTCAAGCCGTACTCAGAAGCGAACTGCATAGCCATATCCATATATCTGCTGCTCGTCTCGATCACTTCTCCGCCGCTTTCAGTCAAGACCTTTCCCGTATCTGCCAATGTGTCCATTTCGCACTCCTTATTTCTAAAAATTATATCATTCTTTTTTTAAGTCAACAGACTTAAATACATCTTCTAAAAAAGTTTTCATACGACTATAGTGATCCCCCTGCCAATAGATACGGTCACACTTCTTACAGATCTCAAAATATGAGAAGTGTTTTACTACCTTGGGCGGGAGTCTCTCTTCAATTGCCTTTTTGTCGATGCGAGCCAAAGGTTCATTGCAGACTATGCAGCGGCTGAAGCTTTGACGGTAATCCTGTAGGCCAAAAGCCACGATGATCTCTCGCAGCTGTTCCTCTGTTTTAATAGATTCCAGATAAAAACAATCGGCTTTTTTACGTTCATAAAGGGCCCTGTCACGTGTCAGGATGATACGCTTTTGTGCATTGGCAAGATCGATCAGAACATCATCGTCTATCTGAGCGAAATAGAGCGTATCCAGACCTATAAGCCGAAGATACTTCGTCAACTTTCCGAGATGGCAGTCGGCGATAAATGCCGGTGATTTCATCTTATTTCTGTTTTGCATATCTGATTGTACACTGAGGTTGCCATGGGGTTTGCAAGAGACGGGTCTATACTTTGATATCAAGTATATGCAGAGGCGGGGTCTCTTCGTCTTTCTCTTTTTTCTTTTTGTTTTTTTCGTTCTCTTCTTCTTCGCGTTTTTTACGCTCGGCATCTTCGTTTGTCTCGCCTGTCTCTTCAGTCGGACGGACTGCTTGCACCTCTTGCTCTTTTTCATTCGTAATAGCAGCTGCTGCAAGGTTTTGAAGGTCAAATTTATTATGTTGAGCAGTCTGTTCACTGGCGACTGAGGCCATCTGCTGGTTCACATAAATGGCATTGCCTATCGGTCCGATTGCCATAATTGATCCTTTCTTTACTTGTCTCAATGCTCCTTTAGAACACTGATTGTCTTGTATTTATTATACAGCACGTTTGCTTCGGACTGTACTTTCACTTCACGTCTATTGGTATAATCGACCAAAAAGGATCCGATTTTAGTCGTCGAAAAATCAACGCAGAGCTTTGCTGCCGCATACAGCACCTTGTCACTGACGTTTTGCTTGTCTGTCTGTATGATCACATGGGTCGAGGGCATACCCTGTATATGCATCCATATATCCCCTGCACGGGCTACCTTTAAGAGTTCGATATTACCTTTTTTATTTTTTCCTAGCATGACTTTCTGGCCTTCTATCCAAAAGACCTCATAAGGCTTTGGTGGCTCTTTTTTGGCTTTTTTCTTTTGCGGCGGAAGAAGAAGTTCGAGTTCTTCAGGTGTCTGAGTCAGCAGGATATTCGCTTTAAAACGCTGAAGAAAGTCGATCTTTTCGCTGAGCCCTTCGCGTTCTATGTGAAGGCTCGATGCCTTCTGTTTTGCCTTTTTTGCTTTTCTGAAGAAAAGTTCCGCAACATCCGAACTGCTGCGTGCACCTTCGGGGATCTCCAGATCGATCTCATCTCCGGAAAAGTCAAAAAGCCTGACAGACTTGGCATAAGGTTTTATTAGGTGCATATTGGCCAGAGCAAGGTTGCCTTTGTCAAAGTTTTCCTGCGCTTCGTGATAAAGTTTCTCTTCATCTTGCAGTCGCGCAAGTTCTTCTTCCATGCGTTTGATCTTTTTATCGACCCGCGAAGCTTCCACTTTTTGTCTGTTGTGAAGCTGCTTCTGAGTCCGCTCGGTATACGTATCTTTTAAATAGGCTTC
>JBFEIF010000103.1:0-8198 GCA_041553795.1 Sulfurimonadaceae bacterium | reverse complement strand
TCGTGTAATGCATATAGCCTTTATGTTCACCGACTACATTACCTTGGGCATCCAAGACCTCTCCCGGCTGGTCGACCTGAACATAGCCTTTCAGTACATCGGTGTAGGTCGTCTCGACAAAACAGATCTCGCTTGATTCGGCTTGTGAAGCAAAAGACTCCAGACCTTCAATACTGGCTGCGTAGGCTTTGATATCCGCCTTGTGTCGTGTACCCAAAGGAAAGATCAATCGCGGCAGGATCTCTTTTTGTATGTAAAAAAGAAAATAGCTTTGATCTTTCGTATCATCTTCTGCCTGCAGCAGGTACTTGCCGTCTGTCTGGATATAGTGGCCCGTTGCAAGATAGTCGGCTCCGATCTTTTCAGCGAACTTAAGCATCTCACCGAACTTCAGGTTACGGTTGCACAGGGCGCAGGGATTGGGAGTTTCCCCTTTTTTGTAGGTCTCAATAAAAGGAGTTACGACCTTTTCTTTAAAGGTCTCCTGAAGATCAAGGACATGCAATTTGACGCCTGCGAAATCAGCTGCTTTTTGTGCACGCACCTGATGTATCTCATGGTAGCCGGGCTTGGAGTGCAGTTTCATATACACCCCTTCGACTTCATATCCCTCATCTTTGAGTAGAAGCGTTGAGACCGTCGAATCAACGCCGCCGCTCATCCCTATCAATACCTTTTTTTTCTTTCCAGAAGTACTGTTAACTTGTTTTGACATCTGATTCCTAACCTAAATCTCGTATGAGTCTTTACCTTCATTAATATCTCGATCACTGAAAAAGTCGGACAGGGATTGGTAATATTGCGTATCTTCCATACCGACTTCTTTGAGCGCTTCCATCTGGACCCCTAAAGAGGCCTTGATCTGCTCTGCAATGTGATCTAGATCATCTGTAAGCGTAATAATATCCAAATCCGCTGGGTCTATCATTCCCTCTGCCAATAAGGTGTTTTTCATAAAATCAATTAAAGGTTTATAGAAATCGACTCCCACCGCAAAGATCCTGACGCCTTCGACCTTTTTGGTCTGTATCAGGGTCAATGCCTCAAAGAGTTCATCCAGGGTCCCAAACCCTCCGGGAAAGATGACATAAGCGATCGAATATTTGACAAGCATCACCTTGCGCGAGAAAAAATAGTCAAAGGTCCTCTCTTTTGTCGTAAAAGGGTTGAGGACCTGCTCCATCGGAAGATCGATGTTCAGACCGATAGATTCTACATCAGGATTGTTATAGGCACCTTTGTTGGCTGCTTCCATAATGCCCGGACCGCCGCCGGTTATAACATTAAAGCCCGCAGCTCCCAGTTTGTCTCCTAGGATCACCGCATTTTTATAATAAGGATGTTCCTTATCCGTACGGGCTGAACCGAAAACGGTGACCGAAGGACCCAGGTCCCCCAGTTCGTCAAAGCCATGTACAAAATCGGCAATGATCTTAAATACAGACCAGGTGTCAGCTGATTTGATATCTTTTGCATAGCGTTCCTGCAAGACCTTTTGCGCTTTTCTTCTACGCTCCATCGCCTCTCCTTTTAAAACGTCTCATTAGCCTTTTAACTGGTGAAGACGGTCTATCTTCGATCCGATCATGGTTATCTGTACACCAAAGTTACCGTCGACGATCACCACTTCACCCTTAGCAATGACATGATTATCCACCAGTATATCCAAAGGGTCATTGGCAAGCTGGTTCAGCTCGATTACCGAACCGATATCCATGCTCAGAACATCGCGAAGAAGCATCTTCTTCTGTCCTATACGTACCCTGACCGGAAGCCTGACATCCATAATAAGATTGATGTTGTTATGTTCATCCCCTTCAAAAGCAGACGAGCCTGTATGCGACGAAGACGAGCTATGCGCTGCCGCTTCCGGAGCACTTGTCAATTCGGCGAAGGCCGGAGCTTTTACATCAGCTTTAAATGAGTTTTCTATATTCTCGTCGACAACAAACATCAACAGGGAATGAATGGCTCCAAGCGTAAAGTTATAAACGAACATCTTGGAGTACTCTTCAAGGTTGACATCACCGTCTTCATCGATAAACTTGATCTCGGTGACCTTGAGATTCATATTTGGAAGACTCGCCTGAGAGGTCAAAGCTGTTGAAAAGGCAGAAAGGATATTGGAAACGATCTCTTTTGTCGCATCCAGGTCCTCTTCATCCATCTCTTCCTTGCCTTCGCCCTCGCCGCCGAGCATAAGATCACCCAGAGCAGTTGCCAGGGTTGGAGGGATGGCGACAACGACTTTTGCATTGATATCCCCGGTCACTTCTGCAATGACAACTGCTGTCGGAGGGATTATATTCGAGACAATAGAAAGCGTCTCTTCTTCTTTTAGTTCAAGGACAGGAGCCTGACCCGTCAAACCTTCTATGGTCGCGATCGTCTCTGACTCAAAAAGTTTAATAAATTCATTCATCTTCATAATCCTCATCTTCATATGCTTCATTATACATGATATCTTTCACCCCGGATATCTTATTGCGCCGTACCGTCTCATAATGCTTGAGAACACGTTTGACATCGTCTCTTTCGGTATAGATGATCTCGGTGATCTTGATCGACTTTCTAAAACGTCTGAGTCCTATCTCACCTTTGAAACGGTCTTTTCCATCGACACTGAGACTGACGATATCATCCCCGCTGGAGTTCAAGCGGATTATATCCCCCGCACTGAGATCAAGCACTTCTCTAAGCGTCAGTTCTGCCATACCGAGATTTGCCTCTACCGTTACGCCTGCACCCCCGATAAGCACCTGGAGTTCCTGGTTGCGGCTTTTCTTGGAGGAAGTCTCATTTAACATAAGATCTCGGCTAGCCAGCTTAGGCAGAACCGGTTCCAGCGCGATTACGGGATAACAGATATTCATCATACCCGAACTGTGGCCGATGATGATCTCCATAACGACCATGACGATGATCTCATTTTGTGCGACGATCTGGACAACGTTCGGACTTGATTCTTTCGACTCGATCGCAGGGTAGACTTCCGCAACCGGTCCCCAGGCCTCTTTCAGCGTACTCATCATGACCCGCAAGACTGTCTCGAACAGACTAAGCTCGATGTCAGAGAACTCACGGTTAGACTCGAAAGGTTCTCCCCTTCCGCCAAGAAGTCTGTCCAGCATAGGAAAGGCGATAGAAGGATTGATCTCCAAGACTCCCGAGCCCTCAAGCGGTTTCATGGAGAAGACGTTGAACGAGGTCGGATTAGGGAGTGACATCAGAAACTCACCGTAGGTCATCTGGTCGACTGAATGCAGCTGTATCTCGACGATAGAACGCATGATAGCCGATATCTGTGATGATAAAGAACGCGCCATCTTGTCATGTATCCCTCTGAAAGCACGAAGCTGCTCTTTGGAAACACGGTTTGGACGCTTGAAGTCGTAGAGGGTTATCTGCTTTTGCTGAAAGACCTCTTCTTCTTCTATCTGTAAGGCGTCATCACCCTCGTCTTCGACAACGTCGAGAAGGGCATCGATCTCTTCTTGGGAGAGAATATCAGCCATTATTGGCTCCTATAGAATCTCTAATTTTTTTGAGCAGAGCCTTGTGTATCTGTGAGATGCGCGACTCCGTAATATCAAGAACTTCCGAGATCTCTTTGAGAGAAAGCTCCTCAAAATAATAGAGCTGTATGATCATTTGCTCACGCTCAGTGTGTTTATGAAGGATCTCTTCTATCACTTCAATAAGGTCTTCTTTTTCCACGGTGTCCAGAGTATTTCCCTCACCCGCAAAAGAGAGCTGCTCATCTATGGGCATCACGGCATAAATATCCGAAGCGATACGGGCCTCGTTGATCTTCTCTTCACTCTCTTCAAGCAGTTCCGCCAGCTGTGCATTGCTCGGTTCTTCCTCGTTCTCAGCCATATAGACTGTGATCGCTCTGTCTATGCTCTTGATCAGCTTGCGGTTGGCGCGGCTTACCATGTCCAGGGAGCGAAGGTAATCCAGCATCGCACCGTAGACGCGTGTTTTCGCGTAACCCCAAAAAGAGTCGTTCTGTGTAATATCATAACGCCGTGCAAGCTTGACGAGTTCTTCCGTACCGATGGCAGAAAGATCACAAAAGTCTATCGAAGAGGGCAGTCTCTCTTTAAGACGAAATGCCATTGCTTTGACCGCAGGAAGATATTGGATCGCCAGTTCATCTTCTTTGTGTTTGAGTTCGTTAAGATAAGCATTAGAACGGGAACAATCCATTATGCACCTTTCTTTTTGACTCTCGACGAGGCATATTTCTTGTCTAAGGCTTCAATGAAGTCATAGGAACTTTCAATGACCTTTTCACGCTTCGAGATCTCCTTGGCATAATAATCAAGATCGTTTTCATGTCTCATCTTGGGAAAGTATTCTTGCCTAAGAGGACTGTAGCGGATAAAGAACGAGATGATAAAATGCGAAAATAGATAAAAGAACACCGTGATCAGGAGAGTATACACAAGTACACCCTCAGCACTCTGCGCTTTTAAAATCGAAAACACAAAGCCTATAAAAAAGCCCTGTACGGTCAAAAAAGAGACAAAATTACTGCTGCGCATATGTCATATATCCCTTTTTTTCTTAGTCAAAAATGCGTGATAAGACGTTTAAAAAGTCCTTGAATACCGCTTTCTTCAGGAGACACCAGCACATTTCGTTCCAGATTACGCGAAAGCTTTTTGACGATCTTTTCCAGATCGCGTGTTGTCGGCGAAACAGGATTTTCCTGCGAAAATATCTTTCGCTGACGTATTGAACGACCTACTTTTTCATCGGCATTGACTTTACCCAAAAGTTCAAGTTCCAGAGCCGGACCGATATTTGCCCTGGCCACTTTTGCTATTTTATCATATAAGAGCTGGGCTTCTTTCTCAGAACGTACCTGATTAAAGATAAGACTGATCTTCGAACGGATCCTTGAGGTGACTTTGATCGTCGCATAGGCATCCGTTATAGCCGCAGGATCAGGCACCGTGACGACGATGACATCATCGGCCGCATTTAAAAAAAGCTGTATATGGTCACCGATCCCCGCACCCGTATCGATCAGCAGGACATCCAGGTCATCAAGGACATGGGCTTCTTGCATGAAACGCTCAAACAGACTTCCGTCACTGTACTTCAAGATCTCATCACCGCTCTCACCCGGGATAAGCAGAAGGTTCGGCACGACAGGTATCAGTATATCACTGACGCTAGCCTCGCCTTTAAGGACATGCAGGATGTTTTTCTTGATCTTGACATTGAACATGACATCCAGGTTTGCCAGACCGATATCCGCATCAAAGATACCGACTTTAAGCCCGTAATGCGCCATCAGATAGGCCAGATTGGAACTGATCGTACTCTTGCCGACACCGCCTTTACCGCTTGTAATCGCAATAAAGCGCGTCTTTTTAGCCGTTGTTCTGCTGTTCTCATCAACAAGCTCTTTGAGCTTTTGTGCCTGGGTTATCATCTTTTGTCCCTATGAAACCCGTTGAGCATACAGTCGATCAGATAGTCGCTGCTTGCAACGACCAGATCTTCCGGTACTTCCTGCCCCACTGAAAAATAGGAGATCGGCTTGGAGGTCTCATACATCAATGAAAAGATATTTCCAAAACCGCGTGTCTCATCGAGTTTGGTAAACATCATCGTATCGATCCCCAAGGGTTCAAAGTTGTCATAAGTCGCTTTGAGGTCTTCATACTTGATAGAACTCGGAAGGACCAGCACCGTGTCTATCGACATATCCGTAGTGTTGTTCTGAAGACACTCATAGATCTTGGTGATCTTCTCTTTGTCATAAGGAGAAGAGCCCATCGTATCGATCAGAATATAGTCACAATAGCTCATCGCATTCAAAGCCGAAGCGAATTCCGGAGGATCCACAACCGTCTCTATGCCCAGTTTCATCATCCTTGCATACTGCATCAGCTGTTCGACCGCGCCGATACGATAGGTATCCAGGACGATAAGCCCCACCTTGTATTTTTTCTCCATCATGAAAGAGTAGCGTGCTGCCAGTTTCGCAATGCTCGTGGTCTTTCCAACGCCTGTCGGTCCGACAAGCATGATGACTTTTTTACTCCCCTGTTTCGGCGTGCTTTCCATGCGTACAGGGACCATCTTGCGGAGCAGGACCTGAAAATAACGTTTCACGGTCTGCGAGTTCTCACGCATCTTCAAAGGCATATGTTCAAGTGTCAGACCCATGATCTCTTCGATATGGTTTGTGTTCATCCCGCTTTGAAGTGTCAATTTGTATATCTCGGAAAACTCAGGCGGGATATGCAGTCCTCCCATCTGATCTGAACGTTCTTCCCAAAACATATTCTGTATCAGTTTGACTTTGTCGCCCAATTTGGAGATCTCGTCCTTGATCTCTTTGAACTCGATAGGATCGGAACTTTTTTCTTTGACCCTGGCCACGACCTTGGAGGCCTTGTAATCATCAAACTCGTCTTCTTCATCATCTTTGGTGACTTCTGCTATCTTGGATATCTGCCGGGCAGCTTCAGAGATGTTATAAAGGACATCTGCCGAGCTTCTTGCCACAGGAGCTGCCGCTTCTTTGGCTTTTCCCTTCTCTTTGGCACTCAATCTGGCAGCTGTTTCATCATCGATCCCGACAATGATCTCATACAGAGCCGTTTGTGTCAAAGATTTTTTACGGATCTCTTTTGTCTCGATCAGCATCGCATCCTCACCGACACTCTGCTGGGCTTTCTTAAGTGCTTCTGCCGGGGATGTACCGCTAAAAGTCAATATCTTCATCTACGCTCCATATAAGCCATTGGGATCACTACACTTTCTCTCTCCTGCCAATGCGGATGCGGCAGGGTCAAAGACGGGGTATCCATTCGTGTATCTTCATAAAAGATCATGTCTATGTCAAGCGTGCGCGGTGCATTCGCAAAGCTGCGTTTGCGTCCGAACTTACGCTCGACTTCCAAGACATATTTCAAAAAAGCCTTAGGCCTGAGGTTGGTCTTGACAAGTATGACCGAATTATAGAACTCATCCTGGTCTAGATAGCCAAAAGGCGGATTTTTTAAAATAGGTCCTGTCTGTACAAGATCACACAGACGGCTTCTTTGAAAAAAGAAGCTGAGTCTTTCCAGCCGGCGGACAAGATCACCGATGTTCCCGCCGACACCGAGTGTCACTGAATAACGCTTTGATGACGCCTTGTAACGCGCCGGAAAGAGAGGCCTCTTTATCAGGAGCAGCGAATCATTCAAAGGTTTTGTAAGCATATTAAGCTTGTGCTGTTTGAGCAGCCTGCTGAGCTTTTTGTGCTTCTCTCATAGCCGTGATCTCAGCAAATATCTGTGTCATCCCCGTCATTGCAAGATGATAGCCGAACGGACCGAAACCGATGACAGATGAAGCACATACCGGTGCGATCATATTCGTACGGCGGAACTCTTCTCTTCGGTGGATATTAGAGATATGGACTTCGATCGTCGGTATAGATACCGCTGAGATCGCATCACGGATAGCGATTGAAGTATGCGTATAAGCTGCCGGATTGATGATAATACCATCTGCGTCGCCAAGACATTCCTGGATACGATCTACTATTTCACCTTCTAAATTGCTTTGAAAAAACTCGATCTCGACCTTGTTCTGATCTGCAAACTCTTTCATCTGCGCATGGATCTGCTCTAATTTCATCGGTCCGTAAATGTTCTGTTCACGAACACCAAGCATATTTAAATTTGGCCCTTGAATAACTACAACTTTCATTATTTACCTTGTCTCTAATTTTAAGGTACTATTATATCTTTATAAAGCATAATTTTTTTTTAGTTTCCTAAAGGTATTTATAATTTGAAAATTCTTAACGTCTCCTACATCCTGCATGACAATGAAGTCATCAGTGGAAAAGCCCTCGCCTTCGACAAGACCATACAAAAAATTGCCCCTTTGGATGAACTGTTACAAATATACCCTGATGCCGAAGTCATCGATACACCGCCCTATTCATTGGTCATGCCAGGACTGATAAATCCGCATGTGCATCTTGAGTTTTCAGCCAATAAGACACAGCTGAAATACGGAAAATTCTTGCCTTGGCTGCACAGTGTCATCGAGCACAGAGAAGAGCTTATCAACAGCTGTGACATCGAATGCATGAAGAAAGCGACCGACAGGATGCTGCGTTCTGGCATAACGACTTTCGGGGCCGTCTCTTCACACGGCATGGACTTGGAAGCAGC
>JBFEIF010000102.1:0-8230 GCA_041553795.1 Sulfurimonadaceae bacterium | reverse complement strand
GAATCCGAGAAAACTAATGGCAGCAGGGCTTTCAAACTTAAATATAGCATCAGAAAGGAAAGTCCCTACATCTTTTGCAACGCGAGAGCCGACAAAAATACCGCCTATGATGCCTATAAGACCGAAAAGCTCTTTGAAAAATCCGTTTAGGATCCCTTTGAGACCCAGTAACAAGATAATACTGCCTACAATTAAATCAAATATACTACAATCCATTATTTTCCTGTCACGAGTTGGTCTTTGCCGTTTTGTTTGGCTAAAAGCAAGGCAGCATCTGCACGATGGATAAATGACTCAAAGGAGTCATCTTCTTGAAGACCGGCTGATCCCATGCTCAAGGTTATCTTGATCTCATGCTCTTTATAGAGAAGTGTGTTTTCGCGTATACTTTCGAGAATGCGCTTGGCGACTCTCTCACAGGCCTTCTCATTCGAACGGTTCAAGATTATAAGAAACTCTTCGCCGCCAAAACGGAAGACCTTATCTCCATCACGTAAAGAGGCACTTAACAGCTTTGCAAGAAAGATAAGTACACGGTCACCTGCAAGATGCCCGTAGCTGTCATTTACCACCTTGAAATTATCAATGTCAATAAGCACTATATAGATGTCAGAGATTTTGTTTCTCTTCTTTAAGATGACATCCATATAGGTGTCGAGAGCACGGCGGTTAAGGGTACGTGTCAAAGGATCAAGGTTCGAAGTCTTTTGGAGGACGTTGACCTGCTCTGTAAGATTTTTGATCGTTTCGTTTGCTTCACTTATCTGCGAGGCTATCTGATCATGGATCGTAGTAAAACATTGCATGAGATCATCTATCTTGAGCGACACGCCATCAGCTGATCTCTGGATGACACGCTGCTGTTCTTTGTTGATGCGCTCGACCGATTCTTTGGTCTGGGTATAGGACTCAAGGCTTTCTTCAGCAAGAGCCTTGTACTGAAGTTCAAAGTTCTGATCAGCTGTGTGAAGGTCTAAAGAGACAGTATTGTCTTGCGCAAGGGCTTTTGCTAGGGTGTGAAGATCGTCGATGACGTTCTTGCTGTTATAGCTGTCCTGCTGCTGGAGTTTTTCGATGAGAGCGGTAAAAGCAGAGGTGATTATTGTTTCGGCTTGAATTTTATCCACGAAAAACGCTCCTTAAATTTTGAAAGAATTATACATATTTTAGCATAAAAGAAGCTTTTAGGGGTATATTAGCCTTATTTTAGGAAGCTTTGGATAATATTTGCGCCATTATTAACAGATGTAAGTTTTGCTTACTGAGACTCGAGGAAAAAATGAGCAATTGGAACCCATCTAGCTGGAGAGATTTCCCAATCAAGCAGCAGCCGGATTATGCGGATAAAGACCACTTAAAGCGTGTTACACAAAAACTGAGTGAATTGCCGCCATTGGTATTCGCCGGCGAAGTGCGTTCACTAAAAAAACAATTTGCAGAAGTCGTCAGCGGAAATGCTTTCTTGCTTCAAGGCGGAGACTGTGCCGAAAGTTTTTCAGAGTTTCGTGCACCTAACATCCGTGACAGTTTTAAAGCTATGCTGCAGATGGCTGTAGTGATGACATTCGCCGGTTCATCTCCTGTCATCAAAGTCGGACGTATGGGCGGACAGTTTGCCAAGCCTCGTTCATCTGATTTTGAGACGATAGGGGATGTGACACTGCCGTCATACCGCGGTGATATCATCAACAGTGTCGATTTTACAGAAGAAGCACGTACTCCGGACCCTGAGCGCATGATACAGGCCTATAACCAATCTGCTTCGACCTTGAACCTCTTGCGTGCTTTTGCCAATGGTGGTCTGGCTGATCTTAATGAGGTCAACCGCTGGAACCTGGATTTCGTCAAAGACTCACCTCTAAAAGAGAAGTATGAAGATATGGCCAACCGCATCCATGAGTCGCTGTCTTTTATGGAAGCATGCGGTGTGAGCTCTAAAACACACCGTACACTGAGAGAAACAGATTTTTACACCTCCCACGAGGCTCTTCTTTTAGAATATGAAGAAGCGTTTACGCGTAAAGACTCGTTAACGGGTGACTGGTATGATACCTCGGCTCACATGTTGTGGATCGGTGACAGGACACGTGAACTTGATGGTGCACATATCGAGTTTATGCGCGGTATCAAGAACCCTATCGGTGTAAAAGCCGGTCCTACTATGGCTCCGGACGAGCTGATCCGTCTTATTGACGCGGTTAACCCGGAAAACGAGTCCGGCCGTTTGAATGTCATTGTCCGTATGGGTGCTGAAAAGGTCGGTGATCATCTTCCTGCACTGATCCGTGCGGTAGAACGTGAGGGCAAGAACATCCTGTGGTCTTGTGATCCTATGCACGGAAACACGATCAAATCGACAAGCGGTTATAAGACACGTCCTGTCGCAGCTGTCCTGGCTGAGATGAAAAACTTCTTTGAAGTCCATAATGCCGAAGGTACCTACGGCGGGGGTGTCCACTTGGAGATGACAGGCAAGAATGTTACTGAATGTACAGGCGGCGCCTTCAATATCAGTGATGAAGACCTGAAAAGCCGTTATCATACGCATTGTGACCCGCGCTTGAATGCTGATCAGGCTCTTGAGTTGGCATTCCTTATCGCAGACTCATTAAAAGCTGCTAAAAAGCAGTAAGACTTCATCAACACTCCAAGGGCTCTCCTTGGAGAACATCCCTTGTAAACAACACTAAATTTTATTGTGAATCTGCTGTAAGAAAGTAGAAGCGTAGAAACTGCACAAAGGCAGTTTGACTACATATTTTTGATGATGTTGAGAAGCTCTTCAGGACGATTTGAATACTGAACGGCAGAGTCTTTAGAGATGACTTTCTGGCGTAAATATTCGACAAGTTCTTGAGTCTGCGTCGTCATACCTGTAGCTTGCTGGTTAAGCTGCATCTGTGAATAGAGCTGGTGAACCTTGTCTTCACGGATAAGGTTCTTGATCGCAGGATTGGTGATCATGATCTCTTGGGCGGCAACACGCCCGCCGCCGATACGCGGAAGCAGTGCCTGAGAGATAACAGCCACAAGTGAGGTCGCCAGCTGCGCGCGGATCTGAGGCTGTTCGTCTCCTGAGAAAACGTCGATGATACGGTTGATGGTCTCAGGTGCAGAGTTCGTGTGTAGGGTACCGAAGACAAGGTGACCTGTTTCCGCTGCTGTCAGTGCAGCCCCGACAGTCTCCTGGTCACGCATCTCCCCGATAAGGATGACATCCGGGTCTTCACGCATGGCAAACTTAAGTGCATGCGCAAAAGAACGGGTATCTGTTCCGACATTACGGTGAGAGAAAAGACACTTTTTATTATCGTGCATAAATTCCACCGGATCTTCAACGGTGATAATATGCTTGTTCTCTGTCAGATTGATCTCATTGATCATGGCGGCAAGTGTTGTCGACTTACCCGAACCGGTAGGTCCGGTTACAAGGATAAGGCCTTTCTCGCGTTTGATGATCTCCTTAAAGATCTGTTTGGCATTGAGTTGGTCAAGAGAAGGGATATCAATAGGAATGATCCTGAAAGCACAGGCAATATCACCCATAACACGATAGTAGTTGGCACGGAAACGTCCGATGTCCGGCAATACGATCGCAAAGTCCAGTTCCAGTTCTTCTTCAAACTCTTTCTTTTGTTTGTCTGTAAGCAAGGAATAGGCCATCTCTTCGATCGTCGTCCCATCCATGACAGGAAGGTTCAAAGAGACCAGTTTTCCATCTATACGGATCTGCGGTTCCGAACGTGAGACCAGGTGTAGATCAGAAGCCTTGTAGGCAACAACAGATTTTAAAAGCTTTCGAATATCTAAACTCATAATAATTCCTCTTTATATTGATCTTCATCAAAACCAACTATAAATTTATCTGATGCATATTCTATCACAGGTCGTTTGATTAACATGTTTTCTTTGCATAGCCATTGCTCTTTTTGTTCGTCATCAAGATCAAGATCTTTAAGTTTAAGCGTGCGATAGGTGGTTCCGCGTGTATTGAAGAGTTGTTTCATTTCTACACTTTTGGCCCATCTGCTGATCTCTTCGCAGTCGACAGGATCAGTTTTGAAGTCTTGAAAACTAAACTCAATGTTATTCTCTTTTAAAAACTTGACAGCCTTTTTGACGCTGTCGCAGTTCTTGATACCATAGACTTTCAGCATTATTCGATGATCTTCGGAACGATAAAGAAGTTGTCCTCACTATGAGGTGCATTTCGCAAGATGGACTCGGAGATCTCTTTTGATGCGGCAGGCTCATCTGCACGCAGACGGGTGCCATTGTCTGTCATACTAAAAGTCGGGTCCAGTTCTTTTGTGTCAAGTTCGCTTAGGTTGTCGACAAAGGAGACGATCTCGCTCAGCTGAGAGATGACCTCTTTGCGCTTGTCATCAGAGATCTTAAGGTAGGAAAGTTTTTCCAGTTTTGTCAGTAAGGCGTCGTCGATTTTCAAGTTTTTTCCTTGATGTTAAAAATATACATTATTGTAACAAAATAATACTAATTAAAGTTGATTTGAGAAAGTTTTTTGGGCTGTTTTAACTTTAATAAGATAATATAACAGCATTAATAATCTAGAGGAGCCTTTGTGAGCTTAAAAGAAAATATCGATATGGTCAAAGAAGAATTGAATCAGGAAGAGAAGCTTTTTGAATCCGCTGTCAGAACAGAACGTTTTGTCAAAAAGTACAAGACACAGCTGATCAGTGTCTTAGCAGCTGTTCTTGCCATCATCATCGGAAATACGATCTATCAGACTAATCTTTCGCAGACGATCTCAAAATCAAATGCAGCCTATGTCAAACTTTTGGCATCACCGGCAGATGCAGAAGCAGCCAAGGTCTTGGAAGAGACCAACCCGGCCTTGTATGACGGTTGGCAGCTTCGTCTTGCTTTGGAAGCTCATGACGAAGCAAAACTGGAAGCCTTGAAGTCATCATCGTCCGCTGTCGTAGCCGATCTTGCCTCATATGAACTGGCAGCATTGAAAAAAGACAAGGCGGCTTTGAGCACGTATGCTCTTAAACAGGATGCTGTCTTAAAAGATCTGGCGATCTTGGATGAAGCGGTATTGCTGATGCAAGAAGGAAAGACGGCTGAAGCAAAAGAGCGTTTGAACCTTATAGATAAAGATTCATCGTTTAAAAAGATGGTAGCTTTACTTCAGCACTATGGCGTAAAATAGATGCTTAAGACTTCGTTTGCCGTCTTAGCCCTCTCTCTGATCTTTCTCGGCTGCAGTTCTAAAGAGTACTACAAACCCGATGATACGGAAGACTCTATTGCCTTGACACAAAGGTTTGACAGTTCCATTATAGAAGTGAGTTCAGATACCGCGACGCTTGAAGACGGTACCGTCATCATGAAAGAAGGCAGTGATACGACACTTTTCCCGGAGGGATACCGTTTTGTCTTTAAAAACAAAGAGTGGAGTCTGGGCCTGAAGACCGGAGGGAAACTCTTTGCCATCAAAGACGAGAACACCAGCAAAAGCCTGGACCTTTCAAAGACGGTCGCGACAGTGGCCCTGAAGGATGACCTGCTTGCCGTTGTCTTCGCCGATAATGAACTTGCCCTGTACAGTTTTGAGACCGGTACTCTCTTGTTTAAAGAGCCGGCTTCAGAATCGACAGCGGTGGATATGCGTATTGCCAATCCGAGTTTTTTAAATGACCTGGTCCTGTTCCCGACTTTGGACGGAAAGATCGTCATCGTAAATGCCGAGGCCAAAGAGCTGGTAAGGACGATCATTGTCAGTTCGGAACAATACTTTAACAATATCATCTATTTCAATGTCGTCAAAGACACTCTGTTTGCGGCGACACCTTCAAAGATCTACACACTGGGTGTAAAAGAGACGCGCCTGGAGCTTGAGACCCGCAATATAGTCGTGAATGAGAAAGGCGTCTGGGTAGCTACCAAGCAGGGTGAACTTGTTGCCTTGAACCATGACCTTGATATCCTCAAACGTGAGAAGTTTTCTTTTGCACACTTTCTGGGGATGATTGTGACAGACGATGCGCTCTATGCAGCTGAGAGAGAAGGGTACATCATCATCTGTCCGACAGACCTCTCGTCATCAAAGGTCTATGACTTTAATCTTGAGGATGGGTTCTTTTTTACCTCTGAAGAAGGTTTCTACTTCGACAATGTGTATATAAAGATAAAATAAAGAGCCTATGTCAGCTCAGCTTGAAGCTTTTATAGAGTACATAACGATCATAAAAGCTTTAAGCAAGGCGAGTATAGAAGCCTATACCAATGACCTTACCCTTATCGAAGAACATTACAAGACCTCACTGATACAGCTTGATGAGAAAAGACTGCTTCAGTACCTTGGCCACTTCGAGAACAAACGCACCCTCAACAGAAAACTCTCTTCGATCAATGCTTTTTTTGATTTTTGCCATCATGAGTTCTCCGAATCCAAAGAAAAAAAAGTGCAGTTCAAGTTTTCAAAGATACCTTCCGCTTTGCCAAAATATCTCTCCTTCGAACAGATAATGCAGGCGCTTGAGTATATCGACCGAAGCAGCTGGATAGGATTGCGGGATTATGCTTTGATCCTCTTCTTGTATGCGACAGGTACACGTATCTCCGAGTGTCTGAGTATAGAGCATAACGATATCGAAGAGCTCTGGCTGAAGGTCCGTCATGCCAAAGGCGACAAGGAGCGTATCGTCCCTATAGCACAAGAAGCTATAACAGCACTCAAGACCTACGAGATGGAATGTCCCTTTGAGTCCAGCTATCTATGGCTGAACTATAAGGGTAGGCCGCTGAGCCGTATCTCAGCCTATAAGATAACACAAAAGTATCTGAATGCTTCACCCCATGTGCTTCGCCACTCCTATGCGACTGCTTTGATAATAGGGGGAGCGGACCTGCGAGTAGTCCAGGAACTTCTGGGCCACTCTTCTTTGTTGACGACACAGGTCTATACCCACATCCAAAAGCATAATCTGCAAGAGACGGTCATGGCATGCCATCCTATGGCTTAAGCCAAGGAAAGCTATAATTCTATTATGAAAATACTAGTCGAAAACCTTCGTCAGCATGGACGGATCTATAAAAAACTTGAAGAGATACAGCCTAAAGATCTTAAGATAAGGAACAAGCTGAGACTCTATGCCGCGCTTGACCTTAACCGCTATTACAATGCCATCATCGTAGTCTCGCAAAAGAGCCGTTTATTGATGAAAGACCTGCAAAAGTTTGAAGAGATAGTGGTGAAGATGTCGCTTTACCGTGATCATCAGTTCAAGGGAAAGATCCTGATACTGGATGCCCCGATCTGCTCCAAGGCTGCGGAAGCCTTTAAAAAAGCGAAATGGAAGATCATTGAAGAATAGTCTTCTGTGTGACATCGGCAATACCAATTTCAGTTTTTCAGACGGAAAAAAGATCCCGGCCGATGATTTTGATATCGCATCTTTGGATGAAGAGGTCTTCTACATAGCTGTCAATCCTTATTGGGAAGAACGTCTTGCGAGTGAAGAAAGATGGACTAACCTTCGCAGCTTTGTGGATTTTTCAAAATATTACGAAACTATGGGGATTGACAGGATCATGTGCTGTGAAGCGGTAGAGAATGCCGTGATCGTCGATGCCGGATCAGCGATCACGGTCGACCTGGTCAAAGCCTCACGGCATCAGGGCGGCTATATCTATCCGGGATTTACGGCAATGGCCAAATGCTTTAAAGATATCTCGTCAAGACTCGAGGTTTCATTCAATTTTGACCTAGATTTGGCTACAATGCCGAGAAATACGGAAGATGCTTTGAGTTATGGGGCTATTGTGCCCTTGGTCTCGCATATCTCTTCCATCTCGGAGAACTTGCCTGTTATATTGACAGGCGGCGATGCTGAGAGACTTTTACCGCTGATACCCAATGCAGTCATCGACCGCGATCTGGTGTTTAAAGGTATGAGAAAAACTATACAAGGACAAGCCTAATGCTGACTGTTGCCCTGCCAAAAGGTAGAATCGCTGAAGAGACTTTGGAAATATTTGCCTCTATCTTCGGTGAAGAGTTCAAGTTTGATGACAGAAAACTGATTTTGGAAACACCCAGTTTTAAATTTTTACTGGTACGAAACCAGGATGTAGCGACCTATGTCTATCATCAGGCAGCCGATATCGGTGTTGTCGGTCTGGATACATTGGAAGAGCAGGGGCTTGACGTTATCCGTCTGCTTGACCTCAAGCGCGGAATATGCAAGATTGCTATTGG
>JBFEIF010000101.1:0-8269 GCA_041553795.1 Sulfurimonadaceae bacterium | reverse complement strand
CACCGGTCATCATAAGTGCAAGAAAAGCACCGATAGTAAGCATTTTGTCAGCCAGAGGGTCCAAGATCTTTCCAAGCAGAGTTGTCTGGTCCAGCATCCTGGCATTATAGCCGTCAAAGAAATCTGTCGTACTGGCCAGTACAAAGAGCAGGGCGGCAAGATAATAGACCCAGGTGATATGGATACCTTTATCAGTGAAGAACTCAGGTGTGATAATGACCCAGAACATGACAGGGGCCATCAATATACGTGTCAAGGCCAGGATGTTGGGAAGATTGAGTATCTGATTCTTGTTTTTTTGCATAGTTAGACTTTATGGGCGCACTCAAAACTAGAGTGCAAGATTGTTATATATCTATTGAAAGGTAGTTCCACCGTCAACGACGATAGTCTGACCTGTCAACCAGCTTGATCCGGGACCACATAGGAAAAGACAGGCTCCCGTCAGATCTTCAGACTCGCCCATACGAGAAAGCGGAGAACGTCTTACGACCTCACCCTTGACTTCTTCATAGTTTGGAAATGCTTTAAGCGCATCCGTATCGATAGGACCGCCGCTTACGGCATTGACACGAATACCTTTTTCACCAAGTTCAGCAGCAGCGTAGCGCATCATCGCTTCAACAGCTGCCTTGTTCGTACCGTGACCTGCATAATTAGGCGTATAGATAAGATTGCCCGTTGAACTCATCGTTATGATAGAACCGCCGCCTGTCTTTTCCATACGCTTGGCAGCTTCCTGGCTTCCTACGACAAAAGCATCCACAGTTGCCGTGTAAATATTGTCAAGACCTCTAGGCTTAAGACGCATAAACGGTCCAAAACCGCCTACGACAGCACGGCCGGAGATAATTGCATTAGAGATAAAGAAATCAAGACGCTCAAAGTCCTCATCAAAAAGTTTATAGACATCCTTATAAGTCTCAGGCTCAAGGATATTGAGTTTGTATGCCCGGCATTTTACACCGAACTTTGATTCAACATCAGCTATTATCTCATTGGCAGTATCTGCGCTGGAAGCATAGGTGAATGCCACATTACAGCCTTTTTCAGCAAAAGCATATACGATTGCTTTACCGATACCACGTGTTCCGCCACTTATAAAAAGAGTTTTACCTTGCATTACATTCCTTTGATTTGATATTGTTTAAGTACATCTTCTATACGTTTCATATTCTTTGCACTTGGGGCCAGAAGCGGCAACCTGTATTCCAGTGTGTCAATAAGTCCGGCGATATACATAGCAGCCTTTATCGGAATAGGGTTAGACTCGCAGAATAACACCTTGTTGACAGGAAAAAGCATATCGTTAATAGCTTTTGAACCCATAAAATCACCGGCTAAAGCCTTATGGACCAGCTGACTCTTCAAGTCTGGAAGCAAGTTGGATGTCACAGATGTCGAACCGGCTCCGCCGTTGGCAAGGATAGGGTAGTCAATAGCATCATCGCCGCTTAATACAGCCAGCTTAGGTCTGCGAGAAAGCAGTTCGACAGTTCGTTCAAGACTTCCTGTAGCTTCTTTGATACCATAGATGTTTTCGACATCATCGAAAAGACGGATCGTAGTATCCGCAGAGATATCGACTCCTGTACGTCCCGGAACATTATAAAGCATAAACGGCAGGTCTGAGACAGCTGTTGCTATGGCTTTATAATGCTGATATAGTCCTTCTTGTGAAGGTTTGTTATAGTAGGGACTGACTGAGAAGATAGCATCAACACCTGATTTTTGGGCATGCTTCGCAATGTCAATAGCTTCAGCAGTAGCATTGGAACCAGATCCTGCCAATACTTTTGTCGACGTGCCTTTACAGACTTCAACAGCGATCTCAATACATCTTTTATGTTCATCATGTGTCAGTGTCGCACTCTCTCCGGTCGTTCCGACAGGACATACAGCATCGATACCATTGGCAATTTGACGTTTGATTAGGGCAGCATATGTCTGCTCATCCAGTTTTCCATTTTTAAAAGGCGTAATTAGCGCAGTTGTGGCACCTGTTACTGTATTCATTTTTCTTCCTTGCGTAAAATTACCGTGGTTGATTGAGTTTGATCGAAATATTTCAATGCTGCCGTCTGGATATCTAAAGGATTGAGGGCATTGATATTGTCTTCATAATGCATCAAAGGCGATAGATCACCCCGTGCGAGATATCCGCCGAAGAGATCAGCAACGGATGATGATGACTCCAAAGAGTAGATAAACTCCGCTTTTGTATTGATCTTAATCTTGTCAAGTTCTTCTTTGTCAACCTCGACACTCTTTAGTTTTTCAATCTCGGCCAATATCTCTTTTTCCACCTCTTCTGCCGTGATCCCCGGATTACAGACAGCCATAAAGATAAAAAGACCCGGATCGATGTTTTCCATGTTGTAGGCATAGATCTGGTTGGCTAGACGTTTTTCATTGACAAGGGTCTGATACAGACGTGCACTCTTACCAGAGCTTAGCATCTCAGATATAGCCGATAGGGCAGGCTGGTCTTTATGTTGAAAGTTAGGGATATGATAGGTGATAGCTACCATTTCTACTTCACTCTCTTTATAGACGACCAGACGTTTGGCACCGTCTTGTTTCGGTTCGACCTGATGGACCTTAGGGATCTCTTTTTTGTTCTGTATCTTGTTAAAGCGTGCTTCAGTCTGCTTGAAGACATCTTCAGCATCAACATCTCCGGTCACGATGATAATAGCGTTTTTAGGCTGGTAGAAGGTCTCATGGAACCCCTGGATATCGCCAAGGGTCCAGTTTTGGATGTCACCCATAAAACCGATCGGTGTCCAGTGGTAGGGATGGTACAGATAAGCATTGTTGAAGAGTCTGAAATACATATAGCCCAAAGGTGAGTTGTCAGTTCTCCAGCGGCGTTCTTCTGCGACGACATTACGTTCAGGCTGGAACTCGTCATCCTGAAGATTGAGGCTTTCCATAAGTTCACCAAAAAGGTCTAGTGACTTGTTCAGATTAGCGGTAGAACTCTTGATATAGTAATGGGTATAGTCAAAACCGGTAGAGGCATTGCTCAGTCCGCCCATCCCTTTTACGACTTCATCGAATTCGCCTGCTTGGAGGTTGTCAGTTGATTTGAAGTTCATATGCTCCAGCATATGCGCGATACCGCTTTTACCCATGACTTCATTGCGGCTTCCGACTTTATAGAAGATATCCGTAGAGATGACACTGGTATTGTTTTCCATAGGGATAACGACGACTTGCAGACCGTTTTCCAAGGTCTTTGTTTGATAGTTTGGCAAAGATGCTGACATCATTACTCCTGCGCTAAAAATTAGTGTACTAAAGAACTTCATCATTTTCGATCGGCACCGATCGCTTCCGTAATGTTTTTGTATCCGTCTTGCTCAAGAAGTTCAATCAATCCGAGGTTGATATCACGAATCAAAGTCGGTCCATGAAAGACAAGCGCAGAATATATCTGTACTAAAGAGGCGCCGGCTTTGATCCGTCGGTAGGCTTCTTCTGCTGAATCGATACCGCCGACAGATATGAGGACAGCTTTTCCGAAGAGCTCTTTTGCAACCGCTTCAAAGATCTTGAAACTTTTCTCTTTTAAGACAGCTCCGCTGATCCCGCCGATGTTCTTTGGTTCTTTGACCAAAGAGTAGTCGATCGTCGTATTTGTCGCAATGATACCTGCGGCACCGGCATTGACTGCCATCTTTGAAAGTTCAACTGCCTGTTCCGGACTCATGTCTGGCGCGATCTTTAAAAGAATCGGCTTCTCTGTCAGTTTTTTTGCTTCAGTAAACAGTTCATTGATGAAGGTCTCGTTTTGCAGGTCTCTCAGACCCGGTGTGTTCGGCGATGAGATATTGATGACAAGATAGTCACAAAGGTCTTTGAAACTTTTGATCAGTGTCGTATAGTCACTGATAGCGTCTTTCTCATCTGTAGTCTTGTTCTTTCCGATGTTGACACCGATAGGCGTGGAAAACGGAAAACGTTCTTCCAGACGTTTATGTGCCTTATACATCCCGTCATTATTAAATCCCATAGCGTTTTGCACACTTTCTTCTGCAATATGACGAAACATCCTTGGTTTTGGATTGCCGGCCTGAGGCTTTGGTGTGACAGTACCGATCTCGGTAAAGCCGAAGCCAAGAGCCTGTATACCGCGTATCATAGTCGCATTCTTGTCGAAACCGGCACCAAGTCCGACAGGGTTTATGAAGTTTCGGCCAAAGAGCTCTTGAGAAAGGGACTCATGCTGGATAAAATGGTTTTCGATCCATGGATTATAGGCCGAAGGAAGGATGTTGGCACCGCGTAAAAAGTATTCTACAAGGTGATGTGCTGTCTCAGGCTGTAATTTAAAAAGATATGGCTTTACACTGGAATAGGGGATCATCAGGCTTCTTTTTATTTTTTAGGAGATTATACTGAAAAATATTTAAGATGAGTTTGAATTGCAGTAAGAGGCCGCAGATAAGCCCTGTCAAAAGGAAAAACCGGAACAATATAATGCTACAGTCTGCTGCTCAAATTACGCAAGGATGATCATATGGGTTATGAAGTTTCACATGCTTCTTCCAAATACAGTGGAGTGAGTGATCTGCTCTTGATCTTGTCTCAGTTGAGCTGGACGGAAGTAGCTGTTTATCTTATCGTATTTAATATATTCGCCTATCTGCTAAGGAAAAAACTGGGAAAAAAGACTTAGTTCTTTTCCCAAAACGTACCTTCTGCCGTATCCATAATTGAGATATCCAAGGCAAGAAGCTCGTCTCTTAAAGCATCAGAGACAGCAAAGTCTTTCTCGCGCTTGGCAATGCTTCGTCTTTCTATAAGGTCTTCTATCTTTGCTTTGAGATCGTCGTCGATACCAAACTGGAAGTATTCAAAAGGGTTTTGAAGACCAAAACCGAGTATATCCTCGATATAGGCCAGATCAGCCAGAGTCTGACGTTTGATAAGCTTGTCTTTGGGATTACTGTCCAGTGTCTCATTGGCATGGGATATCATCTCATCTAAAAGAGCAAGCGCTTTGGAAACATTGAGATCATCTGACAATGCTTCAAGTAGTTTTTCCTGAAAGGGTGTCTTCTCATCATTTGCCTTCATCCCGAAAAGACGCTTTTTTAGACGGTAAAGTTTGTCCAAGCGTTTTTTAGAAGCCTGCAGATCGATTTCATTGAAATTGAAATCTGAACGATAGTGCGTGCTTGAAAGGTAAAAGCGCAGTACTTCTCCATGATAGGACTTCAAAGCGTCTTTTAAGAAGAAGCTGTTGCCCAGACTTTTGCTCATCTTTTCGCCATCTATGTTGACAAAGCCGTTGTGCATCCAGTACTTTGCAAGCTCTTGCCCTTTGGCACATCGATGCTGGGCTGCTTCGTTCTCATGGTGTGGAAAGAGGAGGTCGGCTCCTCCTCCGTGGATATCGATCGCATAATCGCCTTCAACGGCCAAGTGCTCTTCGATCATCGCCGCACATTCCGTATGCCAACCCGGTCTTCCGGCTGAAAAAGGGGTCTCATAGCGGATACCCTCATCAAAGTGTTTCCACAAGGCAAAATCGCTGGGGTGTCTTTTTTGGGTGTTCTCTTCAATGCGGCTTTGGGTATCATCCTGATCCTGGACGCGGTTGGAGATACTGAGGTATTTGCTGTCACGTTGGGTATCAAAATAGACATCCCCGTCTTCTGTCTTATAGGCATGTCCCTTATTAATAAGTTCTGTGATGAGGGCTATCATGGACTCCATAGACTCGGTAGCCTTGGGCTCGATATCAGGGTGCATGATCCCGAGGGCATCCATGTCTCTGTGATAGGCCTTGGTATAAAACTCCGTCAGTTCCTGAAGTGTAAGGTCCGTCTCGGAAAGTTTTTTGACTATTTTGTCATCTATGTCGGTGATATTGCGTGCAAAAGTGACATCAAGGCCGTTGGCTTTTAAAACACGCACGAGCAGATCAAAGACCAGAGCACTTTTTGCGTGTCCGAGG
This sequence comes from Sulfurimonadaceae bacterium, assembly GCA_041553795.1. Lineage (GTDB taxonomy): Bacteria > Campylobacterota > Campylobacteria > Campylobacterales > Sulfurimonadaceae. Next base: position 2,301 of record JBFEIF010000101.1, on the reverse strand, counting down.
TGCGCATCATCATAGACGGTAGGGCCGCATACATATAAGGTAGCCTTGCCCGCTATTATAGGTTCGAACTCTCTTTTTGTCTTGCCAACGGAATCATAGATAGTCATGTATAAAGTCTTTCAATAAAAATAGGATAAGGGTCAAAATGACAGAAGCAAGAAGGAGCCAGAGCATTTTTTTATCCGTGATTATAACAAAAAAGCGTTCGCTTCCATAGGCTTTGATAGTATAGATAAAAAGTATCAGACCGCTTAACGAACTTGCAAGTGCCAAACCCATAGCACCAAAAGGAGAGATCAACGCCAGCGAAAGTACAACATTACCAACGAGTGCATAGGTCGCTATCTTGGCCGCTTCCATCTGCCGGTGTTCGGCATAGAGTTTAAGAGAAAAAAGCTTGCTAAGGCCATAAGGCAAAAGGCCTATCATGTACATGCGCAAGATCAGTGCCGTGTTCTGGGTATCTGTCTTCTCAAAGGCTCCTCTTTCAAAAAGGAGCCAAACTATCTCGTCTGATAAGACAATGCCGCCGACAAGACTCAGTGTCAATAAAGCAGCAAGAAACCAAAAGGCCTTGTAAAAAGCATTTTCGGCTTCTTCATGTTTGTCATGTCGGATATAACGGGATATACGGGGAAAGAGAGCGACCGAGGTGGCAATAGCAAAGAGTGCCAGTGGAAGCTGAAAAACACGGTTGGCATAATAAAGATAGGAGATAGAGCCTGTCACAAGAAAACTGGCAAGCCAGGTGTCCAAGAAGGCAGAAAACTGTGCGGTAGAATTCCCCCATATAGCAGGGAAAAAGCTTTTTTGAAAACGTTTTTTACTCTTCTTGAGCGAAGGTTTCTTTGCATTGAAATATTTAAAGCCGCCGATCAGGAATTTAAGTATGCCTTTTTGCCTTGCCATGGCAAGATGGGATGCAAACTGTAAAAAACCGCCCATGAGAACACCAAAACTGAGGTAATAGACTATCTGTTCGGACGCCTTTCCCTGAGCGAGAATAAGGGCCGTTATCATAGAGATGTTTAGCAGGCCGGTGGAGAAGGCAGTCGTAGCAAAATGCTCCTTGTACTGAAGCAAGGCGGAAAGAAAACTGACAGCAAAGATAAAAAGAAGATAATAGAAGTTGATGGCTACAAAGGGTGATGCCAATTTCAGAGTCTCTTCATCAAAACCAAGAGCGATGGCTTTTGCTGCATAATAAGGGAAGAGCTGGACAAGCATAGTCAGTAGAAAGATCACAAAGAAGAAGAGCACAAAGATATGAACGGCAAAAAGCGACTTGTTCTTGGCAGCAGTAAAACTTGGAATAAAACTTTGGGCAAAGGCACCTTCTGCAAAGATGCGTCTAAAAAGATTGGGAAGCTTAAAGGCTATGAAGAAGATATCACTATAGACGTTCGCTCCTAAACACGAAGCGGTCAAGAGATCGCGGACAAAGCCGAGGATACGTGAGAATAATGTTCCGATACTGTTCGTGAATATTGATTTAAACATAGATGCCTGGTGAATTGGAATAATTATTGCTGATTTCGCCCATATAATAGTATAATAAAACAAAAGAAACGATAAAGGAAGCCCTTGAGCGAGGTTAATGCATCAACAAACGACTTTAAGCCTTTTGTCGTACGTACTGACAATATTGCAAAAGAGCTTGTTTCGACAGCTGCAAACCACGGCCTTAAAGCCTCTGAACTGGACTTTAACCTTCTAGAAGTCCAGACTTTCCTGAGTAAAGAAGGTTCTGCTGAGGAAGAGGTAGAAATGGATCAGCTTGGGACCCTTGATGACAAGATGCTTCTATCAGACCCCAAAGTACATATACGCCAATTGTATGAGATAGAAGTCGTCAGATATGACAATAAGACTCCTTTTTCAGGCCTTCAATTGAGCATTGGCGCAAATTCTACCATGACACGCCTTTTTGCCTCAATCAAACCGGGTTCTGTTGTGACATACTATGAAGGGATGGAAAAGGACCTTCTTCAGTTCATCAATAAACGTAAGCTCCGTGCTCATATGCTCATAGGTTTTTGGAACGGCAAGCTTTTAGAAGAGATAGATAAATTCGTTGCCAAAATCCAGGTGGCAAAGACGCTTCGTGTCGAGGAGAAGATAAGTTTTGAAGTCGGATCCGCTTTAGAGCCAGTCAATACTGTTGATGACAAGCTTATTATCCATTACGATGATTCGAATATAAAAGACGAACAGGCACGAGTCGATCACTCAAAAAGAGGGTTCGTACAGGGTGTCAACAAAGATCAGCTTCTGATCGAATATGTCAAAGCCAAGAAGGGT
>JBFEIF010000100.1:0-8307 GCA_041553795.1 Sulfurimonadaceae bacterium | reverse complement strand
TTGTCCCGGTTGTCGTTTTATATATTGCCAGTGTCTTGCACATGATGTATTATTCCCTTAAAAGCTTTTTTAAACTTCGAAATTATCAAAAAGACTACACGATGCTGGTCGATATGATCATGGACGAACTTCTTAACAAAGAGCATCACTATAATTTCAAGACGGAGCCATACAAGCTGCTTGCAAAGGTTCTTGAAAATACGTCGATGACAGTCGATGACTCGATCGAACTGACCGAGAATGAAAAAGTCAATGCAGTCTTGAAGATGCTCAGCGCTATCAAAGCAGGTGAGGCAGTCGACCTGAAGAAATATCATCTTGATCCTCAAAACCCTTTAGTCTTGCAAAATCAGAAGAACCGTATGCTGACCCTGGACCTGACTTCAGAAGAGATACTTAACAAGAGTGAGAAATACACGAAAGATATCTTGGAAAAAGCCTTTGTCAACTATGCGGCTACTTCACCGATGTATGCGATAGAGAAGTATCAGGAGTTTATCACCAAAGATGCTCTCTTTATCATACTGGCCCGTGTCAATTCCGAAGAGAACACGCTAGAAGTCTCAAACGACTCTTTACTTGCACTGATTAAAAGATTGAAACTGAATAAGTCGGATTACCTTTCGATCTCCAAAGAGTTGAGTATACATATGATCCCTGAACAGAGGATGAAACTGTTTGAGACGCTTGCCGAGAGAGATGAAGAAGCACAAGAAGCTTATCTGTATACGCTTTTTGATCTTGAGATGATCGATACGGCCAAAGAGTATCTTGAAACGCTTGGAAGTGACGATGCCTTGAAGTTCCGTGCTTATCTGGCACTAAAAGAGTGCGGTCACATCTTCAGTATCAACCTTTTCATCTAAAGAGGTAAGGCTTCTCGCCTTCTTTCAGATTTTCCCCCTAATCTTTTTTTATAGACTGACGCGCTATAATTTCCCACTTTAAACATCAGGGACTTTTATGAGCGTAGAAAACGAATTAATCAAACGCAGCGGATCACAATGTGAACTGTGTACTTCAACCGAGGGTCTTAGTGTACTTGAAGTCGCTCCTTCGGACGGTTCTGCCGAACAATCGGTCTTTGTCTGCAGTGCTTGTAAAGAGCAGATAGAAGACAAAGATAAGATGGATGCAAACCATTGGCACTGTCTTAACGACAGTATGTGGAGTGAAGTAGACGCGGTAAAGGTCGTAGCCTACAGAATGCTTAAGCGCATTTCCTCAGAAGGGTGGCCTCAGGACCTTCTGGACATGCTCTATCTTGAAGATGATGTCAAAGCATGGGCAGAGGCCGGTATAGCAGATGAGAACCGCGAACCGACGCGTGACAGCAACGGTACGATACTTGAAGCGGGTGATTCCGTAAGCATCATCAAAGACCTTGTCGTCAAAGGTGCAGGCTTTACGGCGAAGCAGGGTACAACGGTGAAGAACATACACCTGGTACCGGGCAACCATGAGCAGATCGAAGGACGTGTCAACGGGACTAAGATCGTTCTTCTTAGCTGCTATTTGAAGAAGCTGTAAGAAGCCTGTTCGCCGTCGTCACCAAGAGCTTTCAGCTATTGACGGGTCTTATGTTAGAGCCTCCGGCTTCTCATAAGCGACTTCATAGAGTCTCTTGGCCAGCTCAAGGATCTGCTCCGAGTTTTCAATACTGCTGACCTTCTGCGGGTCTATCTTTCCTAATCCGTTAAATGCACCCCATATCGCGCCGGCCATAGCCCCGATTGTATCCGTGTCTCCACCCAGTTTCCATATCTTCCTGAGCATAGCACCATGACTTTCAAACCTGTATCGAAGTGCAAAGCAGATGGCGGTCACACAGGACTCTGATGCAGAAATACCGTTGCCAAGACCGTTTTTCAGGGCTTTTGTGTCAAGCTCCTGTGCGCTCTTGACCGATTGGATGCAAAATTCCAGCTTTGGGTGATACTCCTTCAGAACACACCATGCCGGCAGGGCATCTAAAATAGCTTGGGTGTCCCAGCCTTCCAAGGCGGCATGACACACAAGGGCAATGAGCTTTGCCCCTTCGATTGCCAGAGGGTGGGCATGTGTGATCTCAGAAGCTTTGATGACATAGGCTTCTAGTTTTTCTTTCTTCTGTGCACAGTACATAGCCAGTATAGGCGCTCTCATAGCAGCACCGTTGCCAAAAGAACCCTCTTTGAAGCTTGATCTGTTGACGTCTTCCCATTTGGCACCGGCTTTGATCTTTTTGAGCAAGCGTGCAGCACTGGGACCTTAGCCTCTGGACCAGTGATAACTTTGGGAAAAAGAAATGGAGAGCTGCCTTTGGTCCAATCCCTTGTTTTCTATCAGGGAGTTGGCCAGATCAATGGACATCTGTGTATCATCGGTATACCTAAGTCTGCCGTCTTTGCTCTTTCCTATGGCCTTCCAAAGCACTCTTTCAATGGGCCCGCCTTCATGTGCCACGCCATAGGCATCGCCCACAGCCAGGCCCATAAAACAGCCTGAGAACTTGTCCTGAAGAAGCGAAGAGGCACGCATCCTCTCAGACCCTTGATGAGTCACAATACCCAGCTTTGAATGTAAGTAATGGCATCTTTACAAGCTTGCAGAAAACAATTCTATCTTAATTAACAAGCGACCTAAAGGCCAAGGCTGTAAATACGATGCCTGCCGCGCGGTTTATCATGATCTGGGAGCTTTGTGAGCGTGTGAGCCATTCTCCTATCAGACTTGAAAAATAGGCAATGCCGCCAAAGACCAAAACGGTCGCTATAATGAAAAGTCCGCCTAGCAGCAGCATTTGAAAGATGATCGCGCCCTGTGAAGGGTCTGTAAACTGAGGAAGAAAGGCCAAAAAGAAGATGGCCACCTTTGGATTGGTGATGTTCATGATGATACCGCGATAATAAAGCTTTCGCAGACTCAGAGCAACCGTCCTGTCCGAATCTAGTGTATCCGCCTCTGCCCTAAAAGCCAGCCAGGCCAGATAGAGCAAATAGACGGGGCCCAGCAGCTTCAAGAGAGTAAATGCCAAGGCAGAGCTTTGAAAGATGATCGCCACGCCTAGACAGACAGCAGTCGTGTGCAGCAACAGACCTGTACATAAGCCCAAAGTCATCAAAAAGCCGGCTTTTCTTCCATGCATTGCCGACTGCATCAATACAAAAATATTATCGGGTCCGGGAACTAAGGCCAAAGAGAGCGAAGCTGCAAAGAACAATGCCAGGGTCTCTGTCGGTATCATATGCTAGGCCTCCATTATAGGGTCTGTCGTGGATGAAAGTCCTGCGTAGAGAAAATCGCTTAAGCAAACTCTTTCTCTAACTTTTTCATCAGGCTGATCTCCCGCTCTGCGATGACGGTTGCTTTTAAATAGTCCCATAACTCCTTGGCAGCTTCGACTACTTCCATCCACTCAGGGTCTTGTAATATCTCCTGAGGATCCTCACCGGGTTCTATGTAGGCATAGGCTAGCTGGGTAAAAACCTTGACTTTGTCCGCTTCTTCTTGTGATACATTGCCCAATTCAAGAGCTTTGGCATAATTGTCATACAGATCTAAATTGTCAAAATAGGATGCATTGCATTCTTCAAAAGAAGAAGACCAGACTTCGCCATCGGGCCAATCGGCTTCAGGACCCTGAACCCATGACATCTCTTGTAACTTAGTATTGGAGAACTCAAAAATACAATGGATCCAATAGAGTCTCCATCTTTGCTTCAGTTCTACATCGCTTATATCGTCTTGCATTCCTCGCATTGTTTACCTTTATTATCTAAGCTTTGAATTAAGGACAGGTGTTCCTTGTAGTTCAACTGCTTCTTTCTAAGTTTTTTATCTGACTACGCCAGTTTGACATCAGGAAAATTCTGAACCATCTCGTCATAGGTCTTATACTTTTCTAATGTCTGAACAACGACTTCTAAGGGTTCTTCATAGATGCCGGGTAGGTCACACTCATGTGCCTCCAGTCTAAATGCCAGGCTTTCAAAGGGTGGGTCGAATTGTGCGTTTATATCCTCTTTATTCCCTCGTGCATCGACTTTATACCAGCCATACTCTTTGAGATAGATCGCATTTAATCCATGAAGGCAATAAACATCTTTTGTATACTCTGAACAACTTAGTCTTTGATAGCAAAAGCCCGTAGGGATATTATTAGCCCTGAGCAATGCAGCCAACAAATGACTTTTGGCATAGCACCAACCAGTTTTGTATTTTAACACATCGCTTGCTTTGCATGTAGTAATATTGTCTTTGTGATCGCCGGTATGCTTGATGGTGTCTCTTACGAATTCAAAACAGTTCTGTGCGATCTCTATATTCGTTTTACAATCGGCCGATAACTGCACCGCTGATCTTTGTATCTCTGGATCTGAATAATCTATGATCTCGGTCTCTTTTAAAAACTTTGTCATCTTTTGGAGATTCCTTTCATTACTCAAACTTTGGCTTGGTGTGACTGTTATGATGACCTAGCCTCATGAGCATACATCACAGTCAAGATGTTTATTGAAAGCTGTGATGTCAGCGCAGGGCGATAAACAGTCCGCACCGCTGCTGCATCTGTCCGCAGCCTTGTCTTTTTTCTTTTCTCTCTCGTTTTTTAACGCTTCATAGGCAAACCTGCATTTTGCAAACTGTTCTTTAATAAGAGGAAGTGCTTTAAAGACTCCATTTTCCTGAATGGATATCTTCGCATATTGAGAACAGGAGATGTTACCAGTATGTACTCTATAGGCACAACAGTATCCTTTGTGCGGGGATATGTGATGTTGGTAGAACTCTATCAGTTGTACGGCTAATCTGTTTATCAATTCTTTTCTTTCTGAATTTTTTGTCCACGTCGAATATAGTGATTATCAGAGATAGTGCAAATTGGTGTCAACAATATTTTCTACCCTTTTAAATCACTCCCGCATTAAGTTCAATATTCTCACTGTTTGCGTTAAAAAAGACTGCATGATCAATTTTCAAAACAAGAGAGTATTTCCCTTCTTCAAGTTTTTGATGCAAACTTTATGCTTTTAATCATGAAAACGAACTTAATTAAACAAAGTTTGAATAAATGTCGTTGTTTGAAGATGATCTGTTGGGTAATGGGTAGAATGAGTAGGCAATTGCAATCCCTCCATGAGACTGATATAATCAGACATCACAAACAAAAAGGATCCGCCCCGTGTATGACCGTATCAAGACTATCGCCAAATCCGCAGGTCCGCTTTTTATGGAAGGCTATACCCATGCTAAGAACATCAGCTACAAGAGTGCTGTCGACCTTGTCACAGATTATGATGTCAAAGTCGAACTCTATGTCAAAGAGAAACTTTCAGAGGCCTTTCCAGAGCATACTTTGGTAGGGGAGGAGACAAGCGAAGGGATCATCCATCCGGACAAAGCGATCTATATCGATCCGATCGACGGCACGACCAACTTTGTCCACGGCATCCCGTTTTGCGCTATTTCCATCGGTGTCTGGGAAGGAGGCGAGCCTGTTGCCGGTGTGGTCTACAATCCGGTATTGGATGAGCTCTTTTACGCTGAAAAAGGCAAAGGAGCGTATTGCAACGATGAAGTGCTGCATGTCAGCGAAGAGAGGACACTCGAAAGGTCGCTGATGGCCACGGGCTTTCCCTACACCAAGATCGAACAGGGCGAAGACTTTCGCTGGGCGATGAAGAGCATCGAAGCCGTATTACCGTATACGCGCGATATACGCAGGCTTGGGTCAGCTGCACTGGATCTTTGTAATGTGGCGCGGGGAAACTTCGAAGGGTATTTTGAGATCAATCTCAAGCCATGGGACGTTGCTGCAGGGATCTTGATGGTCAAAGAAGCGGGCGGCAGAGTAAGCCGCCGTGACGGTGGAGCCTATACACTGGATGAGCATATCATCGTAGCGACCAACGGCCCAATCCACGATACTATCGTAGAGAAGATCAACTAATACCTAAGGCCTGTATCATCCGTACAGCTTTGCCGTATCGGACTGCATCTGCTTGCTATAGTGATGCTATTTAGGCGGAAGAGGCCATTGGATATACGGTGTCGTTGGTTTTTCTCCGGGCGGCACATAGGCGGGAACGGAGCTGTCAATGACGCCAAGACTCTTGATGTATTTGTAGATGGCACGCAAGTCCTTCTCAGTCATTGCATTTAGTGACCACCAGGGCATGGGCGGTCTTGTCTTGAGTGTCTTGGCTTTGAGTGTCCAGTCATTTTCGGAAATCAATCCGATGTATTTGCGCAGGTTGAGAGGATAGGTCGTTCCCCATCCCCCTTTGTAACCCATACTGTCACCTAAGAGCCATTGCGATTCAGGTGTCAAACCGCCGCTTGGGGCGAATCCGGCAGTATGGCAGTCATTACACCCGCCTATCTCTACGAGATATTTTCCTCTGGCTATATCGTTTTCGCCTGCCAGGACAGAACTGGTGATGGATAATGCAAGACTTCCGGTTACGAGCAGTTTGGTGATCGAGAGTTGAGAGTTTGTAAACATGGATCTATCTCCTTGAGTTGGCGGATTTGTTTTACAAAAGTATACGAGTATTTAAGATCACGTACCATACTGTAATACGATCTTATTAAAATCATGATTTATCATAATAAAAATTTATTTTAAATCATTTTATGTTCTCTCGTTAATCTTTTTTATTTACCGGAAACAAATTTTCAGTTCCATTATTATCAACGGTTAAGCCCAGCTACGCGGTTTACTGCGTTAGCTGGGGCGGCTTATTATGAGGCGCTTTGTCAACGATTTGATACTTGATCTGCACCCCTTTGAAGGTGTCCGGTCTTTTCATGACTTTTTCCCCTACACAATCTAATTGCAGTTGATGCGTATCAAGCCATTGGTAGCCAAGACTGTTACCGCAATAACCCGCAAATACCACCTCACCATAATACTGCCCAAGAGGCCAATAACTAGAAGCTAAGACTATGTGGTCACCATACGGCGCTTCACCGGCTTCGGATCCGGACTGTAGGTGATATGCGATCCACTTACCACCAGGGGTTTCCTTACTTGACACCGTTTGCCAGTTAAGCGGCAATATGAGCCAAAGATACAACCCAGACAAAATGAAACTGATAAGCAGCAGTGCTGTGAATACCCGTTTCAACACTTAGTCTCCTTGTATTTGTTAGGCACTTTTTGTCTCATAAACATCTTTAAATATTAACATTTCAGGTACTCGTTGTTCTGCACCATCTGGGAACCCACATCTACGGGTAAACTCGAGAGTGTCTTTGTAAGTGCCAAATACTCTATCCCATAATGGCAAGTCACTATAGTTATAGTTGTGAACATTATATTGATGGTGAATAGAATGAAGTTCCGGTGTTTGAATGAAATAACGCAGCCACTTTGGCGTTTTAACATTTGCATGATAAAAATACTCACCGGTGGCTGCAAAAAAGTTGTACCAAAAACTAGCTAGCAAGGATACTCCCAAGATTGGAAATAGTATGAGAGCCGTTATGAATGTATTCACAAATATTTCTATAGGATGCTTATAAAAAGAAGTAAGGATCTCTATTCTTGATGCTGAATGATGGATCTGATGAAAGATTTCCCAAAACCCTTTTTTATGTCTAAGTCTGTGCCACCAATAAAATACAAATGTACCAACAAACCAGCCTATAAGACCTTCAAGAACAGGCATATTTAAATCAGCAAGGTTGAAAAGAGCCTTGTCTCCAAACCATTCAATCCATATTTTCCCCGTAATCAGGGTGATGCCTAGTTGAATAAAGTTTATAGATATAGATCTAATGTACCAGCCTTTTGAATTAGGCAGTATTCTTCCTGGTCTCATTCTTTCCCATATCAGAAAGAACAAGGTTACTGAAACAACTAGAATTGTCGGTAGTGTCATTTTATATCCTCTTCATAAGGTTTGATTTGAGAAATGGTTTCGCCGCAGGGGAAACTAGTCCATTCCTCGTAATGCTTATAGTGCAGGACGAATTTACCATTCATATCCGCATTCTTTGCATCTTTTATATTTGTCTGTGCTTCCTGTAAAAGGAAATCCTCCCGATATAAAAGCTGTAATAAGGTTCAAAATAATATTTGAGCCTTGTCGCTTAAAGTTATGCTCAATGTTCTGTGAGTCACAGTTTTGGCATAACTTTTTGGATTCTTCAATATTTTTAAAATATTCAATTGTAATCTCTTTTGCTGTTTCAAAATCTTTAAAAGCTACAAACACTTTTATACCACCTAAAATAGATGGATACATAGGTAGATTTGATGAGAACTGTTCATCAATAACAATTGCTTCAATGTCTTCAGTTTCCAATAAACCTCTTAAGATA
>JBFEIF010000099.1:0-8315 GCA_041553795.1 Sulfurimonadaceae bacterium | reverse complement strand
GAGGATCATGGATAAAGAACATACGATCACGCAGTTGAGAGCGGCTAAAAAAGCACATATCACTTGGGTCCAAAGAGCGAAAGCTCTGATCGAAGGTCTTCCGATAGAGAAAAGCCAGATACCGGTGGATAGTACGGCCTGCGCCTTTGGGACTTGGTTCTATTCTGATGCCCAGGCTTTATATGCCATTCCCGGAATGGATATTTTAAAAGAGATCGAAAGATACCATTCTGACCTGCATGATACTTACATGAAGATCTTCATGATCTATTTCGGTGAAGCGGACAGGTCTTTTCTGTCCAAGCTTTTTGCGTCAAAAAAAAAGGTATCGCAAAGCGAGCAACAGCTTGCGAAGGAGTATTTTGAAAGCTTACGCAACACATCTGAGACCTTACTAGAGCTGATAAACAGGCTGGACCGTCGTATTTCTGCCCTAAGCGGAAGTATCTTCGATTGACAAGGCTAAGCTGTTTTGGAGTCTAAGTTCTTTAACTTAGACGATTCCTTTCAAACCGCTTTAATTCTAACATGCTAAAATCCCGACAATAAAACAAAGTAACAAAAGATCTCACTTTCAGGAAGAAACAGAATGAGCAAAGAATTTATTTATAACGAAATGATGGCACATATCCCGGTATGTTCACACAAGGCACCTAAAAGCCTACTTTTGATCAGTAATGCACCAGAGGGCATTAAAAAAGAGTTAGAGCGCCACAACGGCTTGAACATCACAGTCGGCGGTCTTGACAGCATTGCGGGCGGAGCTGACAATAGCTTTGATATTGTACTTATTGACTCGACTGCGGCTATTTCTCGTGCAACCTATGCACATTTGAACCGTATTGTCAAACCTGATGGGTTGATTTCATCACTTAATGCTTCTTTGGATGATGAAGAAGCGACAAAAGAGCAGTTGACTGCCATCGGTGAATACTTTAAAGTCGTTATGCCTTATCGTGCAGAGGATAAGACAATGATCTTGGCATCTAAAGAATACCACCCGACTGCGGACGTTATCCTTCACCGTACTGATCTTATTGACGGTCTGTCTTATTATAACTGTGATATCCATATCTCTTCTTTCGCAATGCCGAACTACATCCGTTCAGCTTACAGAGGCATCATTAAAAATTAATGAAGCTTTATGAGTATGCTATAGCATTGACAGGCGGTATAGCCACAGGTAAAAGTACTGTGGCAAGCCTGATGAAACTTCATGGAATCGCTGTGATCGATGCTGATGAGATAGCACATGAGCTTTTGGATATTCATCATGAGAAGATAGCCGAGATGTTCGGAAAAGAGTTTGTCAATAAGAACAAGGTCTTGAGAACAGAGCTTGGCAAAGTGATCTTTAATGATGAAGCCAAGAAAAAAGAGCTTGAAGCCTTTATCCATCCCCTAATACGGATGGAAATAGAAAAACGCGCAGCTGTCTATGATTCGCGCGAATTTCCCTACCTGATCGATATCCCTCTCTTTTTTGAAAATGGTGCGTATGATATCAAGGATAGTGTCGTGATCTATACCCCGCCTGAAGTCCAGCTTGAACGTTATATGAAGCGTAATGGACTGAGCAAAGAAGAAGCAATGGTGCGTATAAAATCGCAGATGAGTATCGATGAAAAAAAGGCACGGGCGACTTGGATCATTGACAACAGTTCTACCCTCAAGCATCTGCAGGCCGAATGCGAGGCCTTTGTCGATAGAATAAAAAAAGAGACGAACTATTACGAGAGGTACAAATAGATGCGACAGGTAGCCAAATATTCGGCAAGCGGAAATGATTTCGTTATTTTTCATACCTTTTTAAAAGAAGATTTTTCTGCTTTGGCAAAACAGCTCTGTCATCGTCAGGAAGGTGTTGGGGCAGACGGCTTGATCGCACTTATCCCTCATGATACACTTGATTTTGAATGGTGCTTCTATAATGCAGACGGTTCATCAGCGGAGATGTGCGGGAATGGTTCACGCGCCTGCGCGCATTATGCTTTTGACAACCACCTTGCTCCTTCGACTATGCAGTTTTTGACTCTGGCCGGTGTGATAGCTTGCAAAGTGGATGGTGACCGTGTGCAAAGCGACCTTACACCGCCAAAGATATTAGATAATATGATATCCGAATACGGAAAATCTTGGTGGCTGATCGACACAGGCGTACCCCATCTTGTGACATATGACGGAGACATAGAAAATTTTGACATCCTGGAAGCACGCGCTTTGCGTCACAAGTATAATGCGAACGTCAATATGGCTTCTATAGAAGAAGGGCATATCCGTGTCCGTACTTATGAACGCGGAGTAGAAGATGAGACACTTGCCTGCGGAACGGGCATGGCAGCTTGTTTTTATAGAGCCAATCAGGAGAAAAGAGTCTCTGATAAAAGCATTGTTATCCCAACGAGCGGTGAGAAGCTGTTTCTAGGCCTTGAAAAGGGCATAATAACTTTTACAGGGGACGTGCGAAAAGTCTTTGTTACACAGATAAATTGATTTTAGCCGGGGGGTTTTGTTGATTAGAAGAGCATGTGCAATATTGTTATTGTCAGTCAGTCTGGCTTTTGGTATAGACGGTGGATTTACCGATGAATATTATGAGATCAGAGATACCAAAGTCAAAAAGACAGCCTTTGTCAACACACTTCTTCCCAAAATAAAAAAAGCAGAGCAGCAGATCCTTTCGGATAGGGCTTTTGTCAAAAAATTCTTCCATAAATATCTTTTTACCTATAGCCTCAAAGCCCGATATGACATGGTAAGGCTTATCAAGATATCCAAACGATATCGAATCAAACAGATGTACAACGAACATGAGTACTTGGAAAAGATCGACCTTGTCCCTGTGTCCCTTGTATTAGCTCAGGCTGCAGTCGAGAGTGCCTGGGGTGAAAGCCGATTTGCACGTGAAGGCAATAATCTGTTTGGCGAATGGACCTGGGGAAAAAAAGGTCTTATCCCGGAGGGGCGTGATGAAAATGCCAAGCATAAACTTCGGATCTTTAATAACCTGGACGAGTCGATTGTACGCTATATGCTCAATCTCAACAGGCATCGTTCTTATAAGGCGTTTCGTACTTTGCGCGCGCACAAGCGGTCTATTAAGAAAATATTTACGGGTATAGAAGCTGCTTCGACGATGACAAATTATTCACAGATGCGTGAAAAGTATAATAAGCTGATCGTCAAAGTGATCAAGGCTAACGGGCTTATGGGGTATGAGATAAGATCACCAAAAGATCTGGCGATGGCCTTCTCTCCTGATTAAACGTCTCTACTTCTTGTCAATGGCATCTTTGGCGCCTTTGATCGCACCGTCGATCACTGAACGTGCAACACTCCAGGCGTGTACACCGAGTTTTTTAGCCTCTTGTGCTTTTTTGGATTGAAGCATACTTGAACTCTTCTGCATTGTCTCTTTAGCAAATACAGACAGCTTGTCCCCCAGTATCTCCAGTGTCTCTTTTGAGATGAGTGCCAGTTCTTCCATGTCATAGCGGATATCAGAAAGGATGTTCTCGAGTTCGGCTTTGATGCTTGGAGAGCTTTGGACAGCAAGGGCTTCTATGGTCTGAAGAAACAGAGCATCGGTGTGATGCAGTTCGTTATAGAGGGACTGGGGGTCTTCTATAAGGAGTATCTTGGCTTCGTCAGGTGTGAATACAAACTTCTGTTTGAACCGGTCAAGCGCACGGATTAGCCCTCTTCTCATACCTTTGATAGTACCTTCCAGGATGACATTTGCTGAGTTAGGGGTCGCTTCGGCAACATCTATGGCGATTTTCAATATGCTGGAGATGATATGACGTATGCGAACTGCCGAAAGGATACCTTCATCCAGCGTATGGAGGGTTATCTCTTTGGCCAGCTCTTCAAGTGTCTCTTCAATATTGGTACCCTTTTCTAAGGTCGTGATGATAGCAGATTCGACCATCTCTTCAAGCAATACCAGAAGGTCCATTGATTGAAGTTCAAGACTGTGAAGTTTGGAAATGATATACGGACTGGCACCTTTTTCTTTGATAAGGTCTTCTATGATCCCAAAGAGCTGATGCTTATTGCTTTGCAGCTCATTGGTCTTCTTATCCAATTGGCGTTCGATCCGTTCTTTTTGCAGAAGCAGGTCTTGCAATTGAGCCGTCATAGTATTAGTCGCTTGCGTGATAACACAGTTGCTTAAGGTCTTAAGTTCTGTTGCACTTATATGTGATATGTCGATGTTCCACTCTTTTTCAAGGTGGGTCAATACGGCTGATATCTCATCTTTTTGTTTCTCTTTGTCAAGACCTTCAAGTTTTACACATTTATCCAATAAATCACGTTCTAATTGATCACTGTTCATAACTATCCTTTCCGGGCTCAATGGCCTATGCCTTCATAATAAATGCTAAAATTGATTTTTTATAAAACCATTTTAACTTTTTGGTGGGCTTTGAGTGCTTCATAAATGAAATTTCTATCATCTTCATTTTGCACTAAAAGTTCTAAATTCATGCTGACATATTTACCGTTTTTACTGCTTTTGGAATGTTTTAGTGTATGTATTCTTTCGCAGATGACATCAATAACAGCCTCTTTGCTGTGGTCCTCATGCTCTGTTATCACTTTGTAGACCCATTTGCAGGGATACTCAAGCTCAAGTTTTTCCTCAAGATCGTTTATATTCACCACTTTTGCCTCCTTCTTTGGACTCGAGCTGGACAGCTGATATCACCATGCTCTTGTCAATTGCTTTGACCATGTCGTATATCGTCAAAAGCCCGATGCTTGTCCCTGTCAATGCTTCCATCTCCACTCCGGTTTGTCCTGTGAGTTTTGCTGTGACATATAATTTGAATCCCGGGAGTTCAGGGAGCTCTTCAACGTCACAGTTGATCCCGGAAAGATTCAGCGGATGGCACATAGGAATAAGTTCACTTGTCTTTTTTACACCCATGATAGCAGCGATCACTGCTGTCTGGATGACAGGCCCCTTCTTTGTCTTTTGTGCAATGATAGCATCATAGGCTTCTTGAGACATGCTTATCTGACCACTGGCTACGGCAATACGTGTTGTCTGTTTTTTCTCAGAGACATCGACCATTTTAGGTCTGTCGTGCTCGTCTAAATGTGTTAAGTTCATAGTCTTCCTAAAATTTCTAGCTTAAGTTAAATTATAACATTACCTGCCTATAAAAGAAGATAAGATTAAAATATAGACAAAGTTCTAACGCATATGATTGAATACTGTTTTATAATTGGGTATGCAAAACTTAGTACATATATATAATGAAAATAGAAACCTGGTCCTTCCCTTTATCCGTTCGTCTCTCAAACAACTTGACTTAGGCGTTCCGTTAGAGGAACTTAAAACGAGACTTTATGAGGCTTTTCCTTCATTGGAACTGGTATACACCGCAGATGAGGATTTTATTCAAGATTCAGACAATCTTTTTCGCGATAGGACAGAAGCTGTCTCGGCAAATCAAAGCCGAAGGTATCTTGTAGGCGAAGAGAGAGAGTTTTATGTGGGCAAACCTTATATCTCGGTCGCAACGGGACATTTATGTGTCACTACTGTCTATAAAATATCAACGGGGTACCTCTTTTTAGACTTCAGGGTACGTTATCTGTTGGAACGTTTTGATCTTATCGAGACAAAAAGAGGGATGAACCTCGTCAACAAGATAGCCTATGCAAGTATAGGCAGCGGGCTTTTGTTTTTTGGGCTTTTTCTTGTCCTTTATGGTTTTTACGATTTTGGAAGCTACTTTTTCGGCGAGCGGACACTGAGTCTTGAAACGGTTTTTAAACCTATAATCGCGCTGACATTAGGGTTGGCAGTATATGACCTTGGCAAAACGATATTGGATGAAGAGGTCCTTCCAAATATACATCATAAAAGCGGAGCATTTAATGCAAAGACCCTGCTAAAGTTTTCGGTGTCGATCATTATTGCCTTGCTGATCGAGTCTTTATTGGTCGTGTTCAAGATCTCTTTGACCAATTATACAGATCTTCCCTATGCAGCGATGCTGATAGGTGCTGTTTCAGCACTTGTACTTGTCTTCGGGGTCTTTATATCTTTAACGACGAGAAAAGAACCATAGTCCCTGTTTAACAGGCTGTAGTAGATTATATAGCGCAATGATGCCGTGAATATCAGGCGGTTTTTTACGGTGGTGTGAAGACTTGGAAGTGGAAAATCTGATCAGCAGAGCTGATCAGACACGTTATAAAGCGTAGAGTGTTCTATGCTTAGTCTATAGTTGAAGGGTCTGTAATATATCCGGTGATAGCCGAAGCTGCGGCAACAGCCGAATTGGCAAGGTAGATCCCTGAAGATCTTGCACCCATACGTCCTACAAAGTTTCGGTTGGTCGTTGCAATAGCGACTTCGCCATCACCAAGAATCCCCATGTACCCGCCAAGACAAGCACCACAGGTCGGGTTTGATACTACTGCACCGGCATCGATCAGTATATCGATATAGCCAAGTCTCTCGGCATCTTTTAAGATCTTTTGCGTTGCCGGTGTCACGATCATACGGGTACGGCGTGCGACACGTTTGCCCTTCATGATCTCAGCAGCGATCTTAAGGTCAGAGAGACGGCCGTTTGTACATGAACCGATAAAGACCTGGTCTACGGCTATCTTGTCACTGACGGCAGTGCTAAGCGGCTTGCCATTAGATGGAAGCGAAGGATAGGCGATAACAGGTTCAAGTTTTGATACGTCTATTTCGATCACTTTGACATATTTTGCATCAGCATCGGAATAAAACTCTTTTGGCTCTCTCGCAAGGTTCTTGCCTGCAAGGAATTCTCTCGTGATATCATCGACAGCAATGATCCCTGATTTGGCACCGGCTTCGATCGCCATGTTGCAAAGACTGAAGCGGCTGTCCATGTCAAGCGAGTCGATAGTCGAACCCGTGAACTCAAGAGCCTGATAAAGAGCACCGTCAACACCGATCTGTCGGATCACTTCGAGGATAAGGTCTTTACCGTAGACATAGGGCTGAAGCTCTCCGGAGAAGATGACTTTGATACTTTCAGGGACTTTGAACCAATTCCCACCTGTGATCATTCCGAATGCAAGGTCAGTAGAACCCATACCCGTTGAAAAAGCACCTAGAGCGCCATGTGTACAGGTGTGAGAATCCGCACCGATGATGACATCACCAGGAACGACAAGACCTTTTTCCGGAAGAAGAGCATGCTCGATACCCATGTCTTTTTCATCAAAATAGTTCTTAAGATCATGCTTGTAGGCAAACTCACGGCTGATCTTTGCCTGGTTGGCAGACGCGATATCTTTTGCCGGAATAAAGTGGTCAAGGACCAAGGCAAAACCGTCCGGATTTGCAAGTGCTTTTGCACCGCTTTCTTCAAATGCTTTGATAGAGATCGGGGTCGTGATATCGTTACCGATGATCATGTCGATCGGTGAACGTACGATCTCGCCTGCATAGACTTTTTTGCCTACGTGCTCAGAAAATATTTTTTCAGTTATGGTTTGTCCCATAATTTACCTTTCTGGCGCTAAACGCCGATACCCCTGCTGCTGAAGCGTAAATGGGGTGCATTATTAGTGCCCTTGTTTAATGACGCGATTATAGCAAAATGAAGGTGTGAAGTTTCTTTAAGAAAAAGTCTTTACCTTCTTGCTTATGCTAAAATGCTGCTATGAAATTTTATGAATTTAAGCAGATCGTTGATTTTTTACAAAACTACAAACGTATTTCCGCGGCCCATCGCGTAGGAGATAACATCATTAAGATCGCCTTTGATGGAAAGCATGATGTATATTTTGATCTTAAAAAAGGTGACAGTGCTATCTATATCCGTGATGATTCGGTACGTATGAAGCATTACAAAGCGCCTTTTGATGTCCTGCTTCATAAATATCTCGGGCGCAGTGATATCACAGGTATGGAGATAATCAACAGCGATAAGGTTCTGCGCATAGGCGTAAGTCAAAGTGGTGCCTATAAAGCCAATAAGGCATTCTTGCAGCTGGAGTTTACCGGTAAATATACGAATGCGATCTTGCTGGATGAAGAGGGCGTCATACTGGACGCCTTACGGCATGTCGATATTATGAACTCCTATCGTGAGATCAGACCCGGTGTTGTGCTTCAGGCCTTGGAAGCACCTACCTTCACACCCAAGGAAGGTGAAAAGATCGGTGATATGGAAGCCTATTTAAAAGATACGTATACCGAGCGGACTCAGAAGCAGCTTCACAACAGACAAAAAGTGGAAGCTTCGCGGGTCGATAAAAAGATCAAACGCATGGAAGAAGAACTTGCGCGACTGCAAGATGAAGAGAAACTT
>JBFEIF010000098.1:0-8441 GCA_041553795.1 Sulfurimonadaceae bacterium | reverse complement strand
TTTAGGGCTGGCTCCGGGCCAAATTGTCTTTACGGAGATCTTAGGCTGGATGACATTAGGCGTCAACTGTCTAGGAAGGCGCTCCTGGGAGATAAGACCAAAGATAAGTATCAATAAGACGCCGACTGTGACGACAACCGGCCTTAACAGGGAAAATCTGATCATTTTTGGATCTCTTGGTCTGGAAAGATACGTTCATTTCCTTTGATAATGATATCATCTCCGATTGTGAGTTCAGGTGATGAGATCGCTGTTACAGTGCCTTCATACCCGATGATCTCTACGGGGATCATCTTCGCCTTGTTTTCTTTGACGATAAATACAACGTCCTTTCCAAAACGTTTGATCACACCGTCTCTGGAAATAAGAAAGACATCCTGAAGACTCGATTTTTCCAGGTTCAGACGGGCTTGCATGCCGTCAAACAAGATATCTTTTGTCGGAAGAAGACGGAGTTTGATAGGGAAAGTGCGTGTCTTTTCATCTCCGCTAAGCAAGGTGCCGATGAGCTTGGCTTTGTACTCTTTGCCATTGATCAATAGAGTGGCGTTCGCGTTTTTACTTACCGTACGGATGTAGTCTGAAGGAAGGTGGATGATGACATCGATCTTCTCGGGATTGATCAAAAGTGCGATCTCGGTGCCCTCTTTCAGCCATTCGCCGACCTGCACATTGCGTTGAGATATATATCCGTTAAATGGCGCACGCACACTCTTTTTTTCTTTGGCAATCATTTGAGCGCGAAGCGAAGCGCTTAAAGCGACAAGTCTTTGTTCCAGCTGCATCTTTTGAAAATAAAACTCATCATATTTTTGTTGCGAGACACTCTGTTTTGAAAGAAGGGTTTCGTAGCGTTTGAAATCAAGTCTTGCTTTTTGCAAGGCAAAGTCGACTTCCTTTATAGATGCTTTAGTCGATTCAATATTGGCATCAAGGATCTGCGTATCGATCTGTAAAAGAAGCTGTCCTTTTTTGACATAATCACCTTCATCAAAATAAAGCTTAGTTATCAGGCCTGCACTCTCAGCAGCAAGGCGTGATTTTTCATTAAAGCTTAGGCTGCCGTTAAAGCTCTGCATCTCAGATAGATTTCCTTTTTCAAGCTTTTGGGTGACAACGCCAGCCAATAAGGGAAGGGCCAGGATTAAAAAAAGTAGTGATCTCATTAAAGTGTCTCCAGACAGGGTGTTTTTTTCAATTTTTCAAGGATGTTAAGAAATATCTCAAGCTCTTGAGGTTGGAACTGTGAACGCAGTTTATTGATGACATCTTCGGCAATAGGGAGGATGTTCTTCATGACCTCCTCGCCTTTAGAACTCCATTGTATGTTGTAGGCGCGTCTGTCATCTTCTCTGGGAATACGAATAAGCATACCGTTCTTGACCAGGGTATCGATCATGCGTGTGATCGTCGTCTTATCCTTAAAGGTTATCTCAGAGAGCTGAGTAGGACTTATATCGGGGTTTTCCTCAACGGATTTCATGATGACATACTGTTCGGATGTCAGAGAATAAGGCTTAAGAAAATTGTTAAAACGGTTTTTCATGGCATTTGCCGTCATATTGACCTGGAAGCCGAGGGAGTCTTCAAGTATATGCATAGGAACTCTTTGTTTTTAGTTGCGGATACAATTATATGTAGGGCAAGTATATTTTTGGCTTAAAATCTTGTGTTAATGTGTAAAAAAGTATTGCTTGTAACAGTCACTCTCTATCGTTACGGATTTCCTTGACATACCGTTATGTACTTAATTATACTACGCTGATGAAAACAAAGAGCAGTAATCCACATAGTGAACTTTTTCCTAATGACAAGAACTCCTTTTCTTTAGAATCAAAACTGCTTTTACATAAAGACCACGAAGAGTTCCTGACGCCAAAGAGAGTCCAGTTGCTTGAGAACATCACGGTCTATGGTTCAATATCGCAAGCAGCAAAGACATCGGATATTACCTACAAGACGGCATGGGCATGGATCGAAAAGATGAACGCGCTTGCACCAAAACCTCTTGTTCAAAAGATAAGCGGCGGCAAAGGCGGCGGCGGTACTATCGTCACGGCATATGCAAAAGAACTTGTCCGTCTCTACGAAGAAGTGGAAGCTCTGCATAAGAAACATCTGGATACTTTGGAAAGAGCTTTTGGTCATCTTGAAGATGAAGAGAATAAGAACCTTGGGTTTTCCCGCTTGAACGCCAAGGTCGCAAAGATCAGCAAACATGACAGACGTGTGAGTGTTGAGCTAAGGCTAGAATGCGGATCTATGATCACGGCAGAAGCGCCTTGGGCCTTTATCGAAGTGAACTCGATCCAGCTTGAATCGCCGGTCTCGATCCTTATAGAAGCAGAATCAGTCTCTGTCAGCAAGTCGTTTGAGAAAGAGATCAGCAGCAGAAACAAATTAATGACGAAAGTCAAAGAGATCCTGATACATGGTCAAGATGTTCTCTTAACGCTCTCGCTTAAGGATGGATCGACATTGATGTCACAGATAACCTATGCCAGTTACGAAGAGATGAAGATAAAAGAAGACGATGTCTTATTGGCGGTATTCAAAGCATACAGTATTACATTACTGAAACGGGAGGAATAGATGAGATCTATACATATATGCCTATTAGCTGGATTCACAGCCCTGTCTCTTGAGGCCGGTGTCGAACAATACAAGCAGAACCTGCAGGCAAACTACATGCTCAATTATAATCTCCTGCCATCCAAGGCGGACAGTTTATCTGAGATCTTTTCTGAAGGTATGGTCTACGGAAGACTCCGTGCAAATTGGTTTTTTTATCAACATGAGCATGAAGATATCTCGAGAGAAGACCATAATATCCTTGGGCTTGGGGGAAGTCTTGTGTATAAGACAGCACCTTATGCCGGTCTTTCAGCTACAGCCGGCCTCTATTATACAAGTGCAAGTACTTCATTGGATAACCAGCCTTCAGAGCCTGTCTATCTGCGTTCGGGAAAAGATGTGATCAGCCGCTATAACGCTGTCAACGGAAAGAACAGTGCCTACGCTGTCTTGGCTCAGGCCTATTTAGAATATCAATACGGGGCTTACAATATACAGGCTGGTAGAGAGGTCTTTAACAGTTTTTTTACCAAACCGAATGATACAAAGATGATACCGAATACTTTTGAAGGTATCACAATGCAGAGCAAAGATCTCAAAAGAACACGTTTGAGGGCTGCTTATCTGACGCGACAGAAACTTCGTGATCATGACAGCTTTCACTCGATCATCATGTATGATGACCGTTCGTCAGTACAGACCGGGGTGAATCAGCCTGACTGGAACGGAAACGATGATTCCGCAGTCCACAAAGGACTGAACTATAGTAATTTTCAAAAGATCGGGCAGGATGAGAATCCGGCTTTGCTGATATTGGACGGAAGTACCCGCGCACTTTTTACAAAAGACTTGAGAGTAAATACTTCTGTCTTGTATCTAAAAGATCTTTTTTCGACGGCAATGCTGGAGTTCAACTATAGATTCGATCTTGGTTCGGGATATACATTGACACCCGGTATGCGTTATGTCCAGCAGTTCGATGATGGTGCGGGAAAGATCGGGGGCGCGTCTTTGACTGGTCTGGCAGGTATAAATGCACAGGAAAATGCTCAAAGTAGCGGTGATCAAGACCTGATTGACTTGACACAACAGGTAAGTGACAGTTATAGGGATCCGGACAGTGTCGATGCCTCTATGCTTGGTGCACGTCTTATCCTTAATAAGGGTGCAGGTTCTTTGTCTTTGGGGTATACCAAGATAGCCGATAAAGCAGATTTTATAACACCGTGGCGCGGTTTCGTGACAAGCGGATATACACGTGTGATGGCCCAGTACAACTGGATCGCCAATACAGAGACATGGAGAGTGGGTGCGACTTATGATCTCGGTGAGGCTGACATTGTGGAGGGACTGCGCACCTATGCTTCATTTACAAAGGAAGACTTTGATGATAAGAAGATATCTAAAGCTGATGCCAATGTCTATTATTTCGGATTGATTAAAGAGATTAAAGAGATTAAAGAGATTCCGGAACTTTCATGCCGGATCAGAACAGAGTATGTTGAACAAACAGCTGCAGATACCAATGACCATGCGGAATTACGTATGGAACTAAATTATCTTTTTTAGAATATATTAATAAATATAATATACCAATAACCGTTTTTATTAAAATACAATTTTTAATTGTTAAATAGAAAATACTTTACATAAATTCTATGATTTTCTTTGTATTTGAGATATGAGTCGCTATAATTTCGCCAATAAAAACAGCTTGGAATAAATCTATTTGATTTTAAGCCAAAGCAAACATAAGAGATATTACCATATCTCAAATGCAATATAAGGTACCCAAACCCATGAAGCCAGCAGGTCTTGAAAATCTAGGATTAGAGAATATAGGACAGGTTTTTTATAACCTGAGTTTTGATGAATTAATTGACCATGAGCTTCGAAATGGCGAGTGCCAAATGACTTCAAACGGTGCGACAACTGTTGACACCGGTATCTTTACAGGACGAAGTCCAAAAGATAAATATTTCGTTGACCAGCCGGAATCTAACAAATATATTGCCTGGGGAGATGTCAATCAGCCTATAAGCAATGAAGTCTTCCAAGAGCTTCTTCAAGTCGCCAAGAACCAACTTTCAAATAAAGATATTTATGTAACTGATGTCTACTGCGGCGCATCAGATGCATCCAAGCGTTCTGTGCGTTTTGTCTCAGAGATCGCTTGGCAATCCCACTTTGTCAAAAATATGTTTATCCGTCCAAAAGAAGAAGACCTTAAAGGTTTTAAACCTGAGTTTACCGTTTTAAACGCCTGTAAGGCAGTCAATGAGAAGTGGAAAGAGATGGGGATGAACTCTGAAGTCTTTGTTCTTTTCAACATCGAAGAAAACATGGCTATTATCGGCGGTACCTGGTACGGCGGCGAGATGAAGAAGGGTATCTTCTCTATGATGAACTACTGGCTTCCATTAGAGAAGAAGATGGCGATGCACTGTTCTGCCAATGTAGGCAAGGATGGGGATACATGTCTTTTCTTCGGTCTTTCTGGGACAGGTAAGACAACGCTTTCAACAGACCCGAACCGTGCATTGATCGGCGATGATGAGCATGGCTGGGATGATGATGGTGTCTTTAACTTTGAAGGCGGATGCTACGCAAAGGTCATCGATCTTGATGAGAAGTCTGAACCTGAGATCTTCGGAGCGATCCGTAGAAATGCACTTTTAGAGAACGTCGTCACAAACGGCGGTCATGTCAAATATGAAGACAGCTCGAAAACAGAAAACACGCGTGTGTCTTATCCGATTGAACATATCGAAAACCATGTCCCGGCTCTTCAGGCAGGGCATCCAAAAAATATCATCTTTTTAACAGCCGATGCCTTCGGTGTCCTTCCTCCGGTCTCTAAGCTTTCTAAAGAACAGGCGATGTATTATTTCTTATCCGGCTATACTGCCAAAGTTGCGGGAACTGAGCGTGGTATCACTGAACCGGTAGCGACTTTTTCTGCATGTTTCGGCGAGGCTTTCTTGCCACTGCATCCGACAGTATATGCAAAACTTCTTGGCGAGAAGATCGATCAGCATAATGTGAATGTCTACCTTGTCAATACGGGTTGGACAGGTGGTGCCTATGGCGTCGGAAAACGTATGAGTATCAAAAACACACGTGCCTGTATCAACGCTATCTTAGACGGTTCTATCAACGAATGCGAGTTCGATACGACACGTACATTCCGTCTTCAGGTACCGAAGACATTGAACGGTGTTGATACAGCTGTCTTGAACCCTCGTAATGCATGGGAAGACAAAGAGGCTTTTGATGCGACCAGAGATAAACTTGCGGGCATGTTTATTGCAAACTTTGAGCGATATCTGAGCGAAGACAGCGAGTTTGATTATTCGACAGCAGGGCCTAAACTAGAAAACTAGGCTTCTGTTCTGCAAAATTTATGACCTGATCTATTTGATCATGTCATCTTCTACAACTTTCATAGGTTAAACGGCCGTTTAACAGAAATTTCAATATGTTTTTTATTATTTTACGCAACTTTTTCACGAAGCAATGATATACTATACAAAATAAAATGGGGATGTCAATGTACATAAAAATATTATTATCTATTCTTATAGCCTTGCTGTTTTCAGCTTGCGGGGGCGAGCCGGAACCAGATGAGTTTACAAAGATGCGTTTAGACATGGAGAAACATCATGAGCAGGTATTTGGGGACACAGTGGAAAAACTGGAAAGCCGCAAAAAAAATGCTGCATTGAGAAAGAAGTACGGTATAACCGAGATCGATCCGGAAGAAGAACTGCGTATACAGCAGGAAGCAGAACGTAAGCGCTGGCTGGCAGTCGACATAGATGATGAAGAAGCAGAAGACTGGAAGGCCCTTGGCCTGTCACCTAAGAATGCTGCACGGTGGAAAAAGACAGGTCTTTCATATAACACTATATCTGTACTGATCAAAGAGGATGTCCTGCCATCAGAAGCGGTTGCTTTTATGAATAGAAAGTTCACTAAGTATCCTAGAGCCTTTGATACTTTCTCTCAGCCCTTGTTTGAGTTTAAAAACTCATGTAACAGTATTCTAGATTCCAAAAATTTCAGCATGCCGCTTATCAGCAAGCAATGTAAAGAGTACGTCCAGCTTTTGGAGTTCAGTACAATCTCAGGCTATTTGGCTGATGAGTATCAAGACAACGACCTCTCATTGGAATATATCTCAAAGCTGCGTCAAGTTGACAGCCAAAAGTCCTATATTCAAAAAGAGATGGAAAAGCAGGCGCATCAGAGTATGATCAACGGCGACAGTAAAAGTTTTGCACTTTTGTTTCCTATTCTAGAGACATCTCCTACTAAAGAAGAGATGTTCTTTGTGAAACAGCACAAGCTGAAGCTAGAAGACTCAAAACGCTATAAGTCTTACGAATATTATGAGTTCTGGGTCAATAAAGACAAGGCTGAGGAAAAGGCCCGTTTGGCCGCTATCGAACAGCAACAGTCACTCAAGCGTGCAAAATCTGCAAGGCTGAAAGAACAGGCGTACCGCATGAAGGCACTTGCCTATAACAAGATGGTCGCTTCTGAATGCGGTGAGATGGTCACCTCCGCTCCGTCTACGGGGGAGAAAGTCCATGTCGAGGGCAAGGTCCTTTATACTATTGGAAAGAAGGGCAGCAATATCTTCGCTTATGTCGTGAAGAATGATAAAGACAGCAAAAGCTATCTGGTACGTGAACCCAATGCCCAGAAGTCTGAAAGTGTAGGAACAGAGATATCCTGGACAGCTGTGACAGTGGGCAGAGTCGCCAGTGTCACACTTGATGATGACGGCACAGCTTCATACAACACATATACCAATGATGACAAAGAGTATTACCCTATGCTAAAGCTTGTTTCACGTTGTGCCTATCACACGAAATCGCTAGAAGAGAACTAAAGAAGATTTTATAAGACTATTGATAGTCAGGTCTGACTGTCAGGCAGTTTCTAGAGTGGGTTGTTCTGGGCTTTTCTCTCATTCGTAAAAGAGAGAAAATAAAGCAGGACTATTTTTTAGTGTTAGCACTTAGATACCACCAGATAAGAGCGATAATACTGAAGAGTACAGCCGGTGCTATATAAGGTCTTTGCGCTACAACATCATAGGCTGATCGGATAGCCTCACCCGCCATATAAGAGCCGATCCCGATCGTCAAAGCCCAAATAGCAGAAGCAAAGAAGTTCAAGATCGCGAATTTTTTCAGGTCATACTTTGTAATACCTATGGCCAGCGGAATAAGCGTCTTGACTCCGTAAACATATTTTTGCATGAAGATCACCCACGAGCCGTGTCTTTTCATCAAAATATGCGAAAGTGCCAGTTTACGTTTGTGTTTATGCATGTAGGCCATCACATCCTTTTTGTTGTACCGTCCCATGTAGACAAGGACAAGGTCGCCGATGAAATTGGCGATGAAGGCTACTAGAATAGACGTCATCAGGTCCATGTGCCCTGTATAGGAGAGTACTCCTGCGCCCATAAGGGCAACAAAACCGCCTCCGAACGAATACAGGAACAGTACGACATATCCGTAAGTCTCCAGGTTTGAGAGCATATCTTCCATAAATATCCTATATTGTGGTTTTTGAAAGTGTACACATAAATTGATTGTAGTATAATAAAATCTATAATATAAGAATGAATTGCTCTAAAACTCTCGTATCTAGAGTGATTAAGAGAGCTAAAGGCTATGATTTCAAGAACCAATCCGATACTCTTATAAACACAGACCAAACTTTATATCAAGGATAAGAATGACACTTTTTCAAATAATCATGTTACTCGCAGCAGGTTTTTTCGCTTATCAGGTGTATATGTATATACAAAACATGGATGATGAGACAGAACCCGTATTCATGCAAAAGAG
>JBFEIF010000097.1:0-8478 GCA_041553795.1 Sulfurimonadaceae bacterium | reverse complement strand
CTTTAGAAGAACAACTCTCTATAGAGATGCAGACCACAGATATAAAAGATCCTGAATACGATGTCCTATCTCATCAGATGATTGCCTTGTATGATGAGTATGAGAAACGTAAAATGAAAAAGATGCCTTTTTAGGTGGTGGGTAGTGAAACGGTTTCTTGGATATGAAGCAGCGGCAGAATATTTAGATGTATCAGTATCATATTTGAAGAAGAAAATCAGTGATGGCACATTTCGCATTGATGAACATTTTTTTAAACCTGACGGTGTAAAGGGTATAATACGTTTTGACGCTGTTGAATTGGAAAAGTGGATGTGTAATAAGGATATACATGAAACTTTACAGTCGAAGCGGTACGTTGTATCTGACGTATTATCACGGCTTAGACCGGGTTCGTAAAAGTACGGGGTTAGAAGATACAGCAAAAAACCGCAAGTTCATTAAAAATGAAGTAATACCAAAACTTGAGTTAGAACTCATGTTTGGTACTAAACAAAAAAGCATACCAAAGTTTGATCATTACGCAGAGATCTATCTAAGCGAACAGGTGAATAGGTTAAAGCCTCACACGTTTGCAAAGTATAAACGAATATTGCAGAATGAGATATTGCCATTTTTTGGCTCTAGTCGAATGGATGAGAT
This sequence comes from Sulfurimonadaceae bacterium, assembly GCA_041553795.1. Lineage (GTDB taxonomy): Bacteria > Campylobacterota > Campylobacteria > Campylobacterales > Sulfurimonadaceae. The sequence continues at coordinate 7,836 of JBFEIF010000097.1, read as the reverse complement.
CAAAACAACTGATGTGCGTATTTGGGTTAATCGCCAACTGGCAAGGGTTAAACCGAAAACGGTATCTGAAAAGTTATGTGTTCTGCGAGCCATGTTCAGATATGCATACGAAGATGAAGTGATCAATCGTAATCCAGTTGATCTAATCAGATTGCCTGAACATGAACAGCCGGATGTTGAACCATTCACCGTTGATGAGGTCAATCTGTTAATCAATAGTGCTAATGGGTGGTATCGTAACTATCTTGCTGTTTCGTTTTATACTGGGATTCGTGTTGGTGAACAGTTGGCTTTAAAATGGTCTGATATAGATATGAACAATCGTGTGTTACATATACGTCGTTCAATCTCACAAGGTGATGAAACGTCCCCTAAGACCAAAGGCTCTGTTCGTAAGATACCTATATTTGATGTGTTATGGACATATATTCAAAACCAGTATACGCATACAGGCTTATCAAACGAATATGTGTTTGTTGTAAAAACAACGGGCGCACCATTCTATGATGCTACATCAATTCGTGATAACTATTGGTTGCCATTGATTAAAAGGGTAGGGATACCGCATCGACAGCAAAAGAACACAAGACATACCTTTGCTGTTCAGATGTTAAACAGTGGCACGATGAGAATAACAGACATATCTCGCTTGATGGGTCATACATCTACGCAGATGTTGATCACTAGGTATGCAAAGTTTATTAAGTCTGAAGAGATAAAAATAGATCATAAACATGATTTGTTTGGGCTCAATTTGGGCACAATAGAAAATGAGAGTCTTGGAAAGTCCCTAAAACTAGGGTAACTTAGTGGTACCGCCGGGCGGACTTGAACCGCCACGCCCGAAAGCATCGGATTTTGAATCCGACGTGTCTACCGATTTCACCACGGCGGCATGAAGAGGCCGGAATTATAAGTGCATAATACTTAAAGTCCGGTAAATTTTATTTATTTAGAGTCGGCAACTCTCTCTTTAAAGTTCTTTCCGACTTTAAACTTGACGACTTTTGTCTCTTCAAGTTCGATCGCTTCGCCTGTACGCGGGTTTCTGACAGAGCGGGCAGGGCGTATAGCCGTACTGAAACTTCCAAAGCCGCTAAAATTGATACTTTTGTTTTCACTCAATGCTTCTTCTATCGTCTCGAGGAAGGCATCGATTGCAGCCTGTGCATCTGACTTGGCCAAGGAGGCTTTTGACGCAACGGATGAGACAAGTTCTGCTTTTGTCATTATTGATTCCTTTTTAACAATTATATAAAAATGCGATTTAAAAGACAATCTAAAAACAACATGGAACTCATATTGCTTATATCTAAAAAAATAGAGTAGATGTTTGGAACACACGGAGGTGCAAAATGCGTACTACACTTAGCGGATATTATAGAAATCTACAGTTTGACCAGAACAAAGTCAGCAGAGAACTGTTTGATGTCACAAAACAGATCTCTTCGGGGCAGAAGATACAGTATGCCTATGATGACACATCAACTTTTGTAGATGTCGTTCGACTTGACAATGAGGTAACGACACTGACTCAGGTCAAACAAAATGCTCAGAAAGCGTTGCAAGTCAGTACTAACACCGATACAACGATGAACGATATGACCAAGATAATCGAAGCCATAAAGGTCAAGCTCGTTGCTTCGGCTAATGAGACGCAGACGCCTGAAAGCCTTAATGCCTTGGCAGGTGAATTGCGAGGATTGGAACAAAACCTTTTCCAGCTTGCCAATACATCAATCGACGGCAATTATCTTTTTTCCGGTTCAATGGTCAATACAAAACCAATTGATATAAATGGCAACTATCTCGGTAACGAGGGTGAACTCAAGACCTTTTTAGGTTCGGGAGTCGATCAGACATACAATATCAATGGAGCAGACCTGTTTCTCGGAGATGAGAATGATACGCAAAGAAAGATCAACCTTAATGTTCCACTGTTTAATCAGACAAAGCTTTATCCTGATGTTATGATAGATGGGGGTGTTCCCCGCACTGAAGGTGTTGAAGAGTATATTACGCCAAACAGTACTATCCGGGACTTGATGGGCGACAATGACAATATAATCGATGATGTGAATGACAGACACCTTTTTTATATACGCGGTGTCAGACATGACGGTACAGCTTTTAAGACCACTATCAGCCTGAAAGACACAGATAGTGTAGACTCTTTGTTGAGTAAAATCGGCGAAGCATTTGGAAATTCAGGCGGATCCTCTGTTGTGAATGTGACATTGAACAAAGACGGACAGATCGAGATAGAAGACAAGCTTCCCGGTTCGTCTAAAATTGACTTGAACATGGTCGCATCAAGAGGTGAGTCCTATACACCTTCTTTGAATGCTACAAGTGTTGCTCCCAACTCAACACAAGTCACTGTCCCGACAGCCGGCCTTTTAAATGTAAATGACACCCTGCTGATCGATGGAAGATCCTACACTGTAACGGCTGTCGGCGGCGGCCCGGCCCCTGAAACGGTCACTTTAGATACTGCTATACCAGGAACAATCACGAACGTAGAGGTGTTTAAATCTACCGGCCTAGACCTTGAAAATGATATTGCCACAGGGTATATGTTTAATCAGTTCGGTGTAAAGATACAAGAGTTCAACAAGAGCGAGTTTATTGAGTACAGCAGCACTATTACACAGCAAAGGGACCTGTATGACCCACGCAACTATCAGCTTGACGCTGACTTCTTCACAAAAAAAGGCGAACCTACAGAGGGCGCTTCATTAGCCAAGAATGTATTTAAAAGCGAAGTACAAAGCATAGGTCTTTCCGGGACTAGAAGTGACGGAAGTCCTGTGCCTGCAGGTACGACTCTGGATATTACCAGTACAACCAGATTGAATGATATCGTCTCTTTTATTGAGACGACATATGACCTTACAAACGAAGTCAGCGTATCCTTTAAGGACTCAAAGATAGTTATCCGGACCTCAAATGAAAACGTGCCTATAAACATTGTTCTGGATGCGTATTCGCAACCGGCAGGGGGCGGGATAAACGTTGATGGCTTGGCTACGCTCAGCGGTATAAGTTATGATGAAGGAAATTTTGTTGTCAAAGACAATAAACTGACTTCGAATCAGCCTCAGATCATTTCAGGTACCAATGAATATGCAAAGCCTGAGTCAAAGCTTGTCGATGTAAGCGGAGCAGCTACACTGGACAGTGAAGTCCTGGAGTTTGTCGGTAATGACATCTACGGCCGAAGTTTCAGTGTTCAGATCAATCTTTCGAATATCGGCAGCAGTTTCGATTACACCGACAACGCAGGTGTCACAACAACATACCCGATTTATAATGCCGAATTTATTGATAATGACAATAACGGTGTCTTTACGCCGGGCGTAGATGTCGGAGTGCAGACACCAGCGGACTCTATGACGTATAAGCAATTGTTTGATGTCATGAATATGATCACGACTGACACTCTCCCTCAAGACACGAATGCAGTCGTCGGCATTGATTATGATGAATATTTTACAGCTATCAAAGATTCGGAAGCTTTGGGTATCACCGAGTTTACCAATGATTCTACAATACGGTTTTCAGATAATACGCGAACCAATACGCTGGCGCACTTTAAGATAAATGATGCAAATGCAAGCGATTTTACAGCCAAGGCCTCTGTGCTGAATTTCCAGAATAATTCAGCATTGACGATCAGTGATGCAAAAACTAATTTTTTCAGACAGATAGATGAGGCGATAACCGCCGTAGAACTTGGACGTTCAAGAGCAGACGGAAACAGCGGAGACCCAAGAAACGTGGGGATCCAAAATGCGATACAATCATTGGATGACTTGTCTGAACACCTCTTTAATCAGCATGCAGTTGCCGGAGTGCACTCTCAGACATTGCAGGTAACAGAAGACAGAACAGATATGCTTATAATCACAACGAAGTCACTGCGTTCCGAGACACTTGATGTCGATTTCGCAGAAGCATCCTTGGAATTGAAGCAGCTTGAGTTGAACTACCAGGCAATGCTGTCAACCGTATCAAGGATATCCCAGCTCTCTTTGGTCAATTACCTTTGATATCAGCCTTCTTTTTAGGCTGTAGCATAAGTTTGGCTATAATTACGGCTGTTAATACCAATTAATATATAAGGACTTTTCCATTTTACGCAATATCTTATTTATCACAGGCGCAGGAATATTGTCTTATTTCTCTTTTGCCACCATCACGACAAATGCGAACTTGGTCGGTTCTTTCGGAGCTGACTTCGGTCTACTGAACCACAGACTTTTCGGATACCTTTCCTATGTCTACCCGCTCATCCTTATCGGGTCGCTCTTCTTGTGGTTCAAAAACCCCGGTTTTACGCTTCGCCGCGTGGAACTGGTACTCTCTTCAGCTCTTCTTTTTTTCACATTGACTATCTTCCAGGCACTTCTCTTTGAAACAGCCTTGCGCGGTTCAGTCGGCGGCAACTTTGTAGATTTTCTTTCGCCTTTTATCGGTTTTGCCGGTGTGTGGATATTCTGGCTGATGAGTACGAGCCTTAGTATCATCATCTTGTCAGACAAAAGCCTGCATGATTTCGCTGATATGATCATGGGGCACGATTACAGACAATATCTTCCGAAAAAGAAGCCGAGCACAGCGGATGCGGAGTATGAACCGGATACCTATGTTTCAGAAGAAGAGCCGGAGCCGGTCTCTTATGAAGAACCAGTGAGGTATGCGCCAGTCCAGACGCGTGCGACTGAAGTGGAGAATGATTTTGAGGATGACTGCTTCATCCCTGAACCGCCGCCTTTATACCCTGCCGCTGATAAAGATGAAGCGCCTGTCATTAAGAAAGTAGAAGCGGTACAGATATCTGAACCTGTCATTGAACCGATAGAAGAAGAACCTGTCAAAAAGAACATCGTCACGATCGCCAAGAAGGTCAAAGAAGAGAAGCATGCGATCGTCGTTGACGAGCTTGAAGAGAACAAGCAGCTTTTGGACCAGATAGAAAAGGGGACGATAGAAAAACCGAAGAACTTTAAGCTTCCCTCTACCGATTTTCTGCAGAAACCTGTGAAGATGGATACTCAAGTCAATGAAGAACAGCTGGATGCGAAGATCGAAGACCTGATAGAGAAGCTTGCGCATTTTAAGATAGAAGGGGATGTCGTCCGTACGTATGCCGGTCCTGTTGTCTCGACTTTTGAGTTTAAGCCTGCAGCCAACATCAAGGTCTCAAAGATACTTAATCTGCAAGACGACCTTGCTATGGCGCTTCGTGCCCAGACTATCCGTATCCAGGCACCAATCCCGGGCAAGGATGTCGTCGGTATCGAGATCCCGAATGAGACGGTAGAGACGATCTACCTTCGAGAGATATTCGAGTCTAAACTTTTTCAAGAGTCATCCTCTCCTTTGACGATGGTCTTGGGCAAGGACATCGTCGGAAAGCCTTTTATTACGGATCTGAAAAAACTGCCTCACCTTCTTATCGCCGGGACAACAGGGTCAGGGAAGTCGGTCGGTATCAATTCGATGATATTGTCACTACTTTACAAGAACTCTCCTGACAACCTGAAGCTTTTGATGATAGACCCGAAGATGCTTGAGTTCTCTATCTATAATGACATCCCCCATCTTCTGACACCTGTCATCACCAAGGCAAAGCAGGCCATCGTCGCTTTGAACAACATGGTTGCAGAGATGGAACGCCGTTATACCCTGATGGCGGAAACGCGCACGAAGAACATTGAAAACTATAATGATAAAGCGAAAAAAGAGGGCGAAGTGACCTTGCCTTATATCGTCGTCATCATCGATGAGCTTGCAGACCTTATGATGACTTCGGGAAAAGATGTTGAATACTCCATCGCGCGTCTGGCCCAGATGGCCAGAGCTTCGGGTATCCACCTGATCGTTGCGACGCAGCGTCCTTCAGTCGATGTCGTCACCGGTCTTATCAAAGCGAATCTTCCGTCTCGTATCTCCTACAAAGTCGGTCAGAAGATCGATTCAAAGATCATCCTGGATCAGATGGGTGCGGAATCGCTTCTTGGACGCGGTGACATGCTGTTTACACCTCCGGGTATGAGCGGTGTCGTCAGACTTCATGCGCCATGGAGTTCTGAGACAGAGATAGAAAAGATAGTCGAGTTCCTGAAAGCACAAAGGACAGCCGTCTATGACAAGCGCTTTTTACTCGAGGAGGGCGGGCTCTCTTCTGATGCGCCTAACAGAGACGGGATCGAAGAGGAACTTGATGAGCTCTATGATGAGGCCAGAGGTATCATACTGAGTGACAAAAAGACATCCATCTCCTATCTGCAAAGACGTCTTCAGATAGGCTACAACCGTTCTGCCCGTATTATTGAACAGCTGGAGAACAATGGTATCTTGTCAGCACCAAATGCCAAAGGAAACAGGGAGATATTAGCTTCATGAAACACACAGCCAAATATACAATAATGATCTTGACAGCCATACTGTCCACACAGTCTCTCTCAGCCAGAGAAGAAACAGAGTATACGCACAGGCACAAGCCGTGTATCTGTGACAAACCTATCATCTTCGATGAGACAGAGACGGAAAAACTGTTTGAGCTCAGGGGAAAAGTCTATAAAGTGCTCAAGGGAGATGATACCAATCCCTCTATCCTTTATGTACTGGACCCAAAGACGGACAAGTTTATCCGTATCAAACAATAGTCTACAACGCTTAGAATGATAAGACTTTCCTACACGCAATACAGCAGGGAGTTTACATGCAAGATCGAGAATATCAACGAACTCTCGGTACAGACCTTGCAGGAACTTGAGAAGTTTGCCGCAGCCAGAAGCGGTAAGTTCGACTACACTACAGAATCCTTCACTATCCCCAAACGTATAGAACTTCACCATCTTCAAGAGCTTTTTCAGCTAATGGATATGGATGTCTTTATCACCGAATGCGAGCCGAGAAGACAGAAAATATCCGAGGAAGCGACAATCAATTTTGGCAAGTTCAAGGGCCAAAAGTGGGTGGACTTGGATCTTGACTATCTTGAATGGCTTAGCAAGAACCTTCAGTCCCAGGACAGGGAAGTCGCTTTGAATGAACTTGCATCGCGCCAAAAGAGAGATGCCCCAAAAAAACGTACGGAGACAGTCATGTTCGGGAAGCACAAGGGTGAGGTCTGGGATGATCTACCTACCCCGTACCTTCAGTGGGTCGTGCAAAACCTTCAGGGAGAGGCCAGAAATATCGCTGCCGATGTCTTAAAAAGACGTCAGTAAATCCTATTAGTAGTATATTGGAAGCCTGTTTTCAAGTGTAACTAAACTACTCATTTGCCAAAATACATATGTTTACTTTCGTAACACTTTAGCCCCAAGTAGCAAAAGCTCTGATATAATCTCGTAAATTATTAAATCAGGAGTTATTATGGCTTTTTTAGAAGACTATAAGGCACACGTTGCTGAACGCGAAACTTTGGGTGTTCCAGCACTTCCACTTTCTGCTGGACAAACTGCAGAGTTGATCGAACTAATCAAATCGGACTGTACCGATGAATTGTTAGACCTTCTAACTAATCGTGTATCTCCGGGTGTTGATGATGCAGCACAGGTAAAAGCAGCTTTCCTAAATGAGATCGCAGCTGAAAACATCACTCTTGATGCTATTTCTCCGGTAAGAGCAATCGAGATGCTTGGTATGATGCTTGGTGGATTCAACGTTCTTCCTATGGTCCATGCTTTGGCTTCTTCAAACGCTGCTGTTGTTGATGCTGCCGTTGAAGCACTAAGCAAAACACTTCTAGTATATGATGCATTCAATGATGTTGAAAAACTTCACAAAGATGGTAATGCAGCTGCTACTAAAGTAATGACT
>JBFEIF010000096.1:0-8541 GCA_041553795.1 Sulfurimonadaceae bacterium | reverse complement strand
CGGGTTCGGGGAAAATCACTATCAATGGTCTATCTATTGATGCATGGCTTGGTGGTCTTGAAGCGAAAAAACTTCGTGTAATGCAACCACTTAACTTGACTAAGCAGACAGAGTCTGTTGATATCGTTGCTCAAACTCTTGGCGGTGGTTTCTCTGGCCAGGCGGATGCACTTCGTCACGGTATCTCTCGTGCACTAGTCAAATTTGATGATAGCTTCCGTGCTACACTTAAACCTGAAGGTATGATGACTCGTGATTCACGTGTTGTTGAACGTAAGAAGCCAGGTAAGCGTAAAGCTCGTCGTTCACGTCAGTTCTCTAAGCGTTAATCGTTTTACAGACTATCTCCTTCGGGAGATATCTCTTTTATTCCCTTTCCCTGATTTTTTTCCTTCCAATCTTTAAAATCCTGATAAATTGATTTATGTTTAATATATCTATCAAAAATCTTGAATAATCTTCTTTTTTCATTTTAGAATATAATATCCTTTTACAGGGAGAGATATGAGACAGAAGTTATTGGTTTTAGCACTTTTTGCGACATCTATGCAAGCAGCAGATTCTGTGCAGACATGGTTCGAAGAAGGCACAGTCAAAGGTAATATCAAGTATTACTATATAGAGACAAAAAAAGACAATACGAATTCACATACATCGGCACATGCCAACGCTGTCGGAGGTACGTTGAACTATACAACAGGAAGCTGGAACGGTTTTCAGACCGGTGCCACTTTTATGACGACAAACGGTTTCGCTTTACCGAGTTCTGTTGATACTTCTATTCTGGGACGTGACAATGGTGTCCGTACGGGTGATGCCAACGTTGCCAAAGATTCGTTTTCTGTTCTAGGCGAAGCTTTCATCAAATACAGTTACAAAGATTTTAACGCGCTTTATGGACGCAAAGTGATAAAGACACCGCTGATGGATGCAAAAGTTGTACGTATGCTTCCTTCTGCAGTGCAGGGAGCATTTGCCGATTACACTTTAGAGTGCGGGACAAAAGTCGGTGCTTCATATCTTACACACTTTAAGCAGCGTACTTCAGATACGTTTACAAATATCGTCAAGCACGCTTTGGGAGATAACACACAGGGGATCACGGGAAGTGACGAAGGTGAAGTTATTACTGTAGATGCCGAGTATATAGGCAAAAAGACAGAAGTCAAAGTATATAACTATTATGTGCAGGACTTCATGAACTCTATCTATGTCGATGTGGGGTTTAATAATAAACTTGACTCTGGCTGGTCATACAGTGCTGCAGCGCAATATATTAACCAGATGAGTATCGGTAATGCAGATGACAATTTAGTATCTGATGTGACCTATACCGGAGGAAAGCAGATCAGTGCAAATGCCTTTGGTATGAAGATGGATGTCGGGTATCAGGAGTCAAAGCTCGGACTTGCATTGACTAAAGTCTTAAGCGACAGTGACAGACATGATTCCTTGGTGCTTCCATGGGACGGTACACCTTTGTATACGAACATGATCACCTCCAATGACCTTTTTCAGTCGAACTACGGGAAGGCCTTAAATGCCGACAGTATCTATATCGGCGGTTCTGCCGGTGTAAGATTGGCATATATGCAAGGGTATGATTTTACCGGTGTCAAAGGCTTTAAAACGAATCTTTCCTACCTCAATGTCGATAACAACAAGTTCGCGCATAACCAGCGTGATATCAATGCTGTTGTCTCTTATGGGATAGGTGACTTTTCATTAGCTTTGAAAGGGATGTGGGTACGAAATAACAGTTCTCAAAGCTTTAGCCCAACTGGTGTAGAAACAATAAATCAAGATGACAAATTGACACAATACCGTGTCATCGCAAATTATAAATTCTAAAAAAGGAAAAAAAGGAAAAAGATGAAAAAGATAGTATTAGCATTGGGTGCAGCAGCACTTCTATCACTAGGCGCGGTGGCTTCAGAACACAAAGAACATGCCGAAAAACATTGGGACTATTCCCAAAATGGTCCGGCCCATTGGGAAGAGTTCTCTAAGACTTGCGGAACAGGTCATCACCAATCTCCGATCAACATCGTACCGGGAAAGACGGTCTCTATGAATCATCAGTATGACCTTCATATGAGTGAAGATGTCCATACGACAGCCAAGGTCATCGATAACGGCCACTCTATCAAAGTGACACCGAAAGTCGGCGGTAAGCTGGAACTTCACGGTGAGACTTTTCAGCTTTTACAGTGGCACTTTCACGGGAAGAGTGAGCATACGATAGATGGAAAACGTTATGATCTGGTCGCGCATCTTGTCCATCAAAACCCAAAGACAAAACAGCTGGCAGTCGTCGCGGTATTTTTTGAAGAGGGAAAAAACAATCCTGCTCTAGATAATATTATCGGAGGAATCGGTAAAGAGATCCGTATCGATCCTCAAGATCTTCTTCCGGATGATACAGCACATTATTATCACTATATAGGCTCATTGACAACGCCTCCATGTTCTGAGAACGTGCAGTGGTACCTGTTAAAGACTCCTACGACTGCGTCTAAAGATCAGATCGAAGCATTCCGTAAGTATTATGTCGATAACGAGCGCCCGGTGCAAGAGTTATACGACCGTGAAATCGAATCTAACTAAATACAACGCAGAGGATGAGGCATGCTCCATCCTTTCTTCTCATTTTTCGAATTTTATTCAAAAATCTTATTTAATTTAAATAAAAAAGTCACATTCAATTCTTCTTTATGTTACAATAATCCCTACCAGAGCGTACAAAAGGGAAGATGATGAATATTAAAAGTATTAAATTTAAGCTGATCGCATTGATGGCAGTTTCATTGCTTGTCATAGCAGTAAGTATTGTGACTATTTCTCTTTCAAAGGCATCTTCTGCATTGGTGCAGAGTAATATGGCTCTTCTTGATGCAGTCAAAGAGTCTAAAAAAGATCACATTGTAGATTTTTTGACATCAATCAAACTCTTGATACTCTCTAAAGCAAGTGACATGGCGACTGTTGAGACTATCTGGGCACTTGATGAGAGTTTCCAGGAACTCGAAGGCATCAAAGGCCTTGCAATGGACAAGGTCCGAAAATCATTATTGGACCATTATGACAATGAGTATTTAAACCTTGTAAACTATAAGATGAAGGACTCAAGCCAAAGACGCGAGACTAAAGAGTATCTTCCAAAGAGCGACAGCGGGCAGGTAGCCCAATTTCTCTACATAGCCGATAATGAGAACAAAGTCGGTGAAAAAGAGAAGCTCTCTATGAACAAGCATTATGAGAGTGAGTATTCCAAGAATCATATTGAGGTGCACAAAGCCTACGTACAGCTTTTAAAGAACTTTGGGCTTTATGATATCTTTCTTGTCAGTAAGGAAGGTGATGTGGTCTATTCGGTTGCAAAAGAGAAAGATTATGCGACAAATCTGCTTTCAGGCGTTTACAGTGATACCGGCTTGGGAGAGGCATTTAAAAAGGCAAGCAAGCTGCAACTGGGAGAGATCGCCTTTGCAGATTTTAAGCCTTACGAACCTTCTTACAACCAGCCGGCGATGTTTTTGGCTTCTCCTGTCGTCTATATGGGAGATTTTGAAGGTGTTGTCATTTTTCAACTGCCAAAAGCAAAGATCAATGATGTGATGAGTTTTAATGGAAATTACGAAAAAGCAGGTCTGGGTAAGACAGGAAAGGCGAACCTGGTTTGTGAAGACGGCTGCATGAAGAATGACAGCCGTTTTCTGAACACTCTGGAGAATCCTGATGTCAAAGAATCAGGAACGACGATCTCTGTACTGAATGTACGTTCTGCATCGACAGACGCGATAAAAGAAGGCAAAAGCGGTTCCTGGATCATCGATGATTATAGGGGTGTCAGAGTACTGAGCTCTTATTCTCCTTTGGAGATCTTTGGCCAGAAATGGGGTATGGTCGTAGAGATCGATGAAGAGGAGGTCCTGGATAGCGTTCATATGATCCGAAACTTTATCCTGGGGATATCTGTCATTATCTTCGTCGTCCTGCTTCTGATCAGTATTTTTCTGGTACAGCAATTGATCATCTCAAAATTGGCGACGCTTCAATCAGCAGCTTATGACCTTGCAAAAGGAGAGGGCGACCTGACCCAGCGCGTCAATGTCCCTACCGGAGATGAGATCTACGAAGTAGCAGAAAATATCAATGCCTTTATTGAAAAAGTCCGTATTACGGTATCAGAAGCAAAACACTCTTCATCTGAAAACACGGGTATAGCCAAAACACTTTCGGATGCGTCTTTGGTGATCAGGGGCAAAACAGAAAAAGAAGCGCAGATCGTCGCAGATGTCTCGGAAGAGGGCGTAACGCTGCAAAATGTACTGAAAGCTTCTATAGAACAGGCTAAGATAACGAAGCAGGATATCGACTCTGCAGGCAGCGTTCTCAAAGGGGCGAATGATCAGATCGTCCACTTGGCAAATGAAGTCCAGACACGCGCAAGAGAAGAGGTCGAATTGGCTGCGAGACTTGAGCAGTTAAGCTCGGATGTCACACAGGTCAAAGACGTATTGACGGTTATCTCGGATATTGCTGACCAGACGAATCTTCTTGCCTTGAATGCAGCGATCGAAGCAGCACGTGCAGGCGAACACGGTCGCGGCTTTGCCGTTGTTGCCGATGAGGTAAGAAAACTGGCGGAGAGGACACAGCGTTCTTTGGCTGAGATCAATGCAAGTATCGGTGTCATCGTCCAGTCTGTCATCGATGCCAGCGAACATATCAGCTCCAATGCGAAAGAGATCGAGAAGCTCTCTGACTATGCCAACAATGCGGAGTCTGAGATCAATACCAGTGTGGAGTCGATAGAACGTTCGATCATTCAGGTCGATGAAACTGTCTCGGGATATATCAGCAACTCTGAGACGGTTCAGTCGATGATAGCAAAAGTCAATCAGATCGCGTCAATCTCTTCTGAGAACAGAAAAAGTGTGGATGAGATCACCGAGGCTTCTGCGCATATGTCTCAGATGACGCTAAAACTTAATGATATGCTGGAAGAGTACCGAACTTAGACCCTTGCAATAGAGAATGCCTCTTCTCTGTTGTATAATACGAATAAAATCGGTACATTATGAAATCTTTATTCGCTTTACTCTTTATTACTTCAACACTTTTTGCTTCGGTTCTTCATCTTAATACATCCAGCAATCCTTCGCGGCTTAATCCGCTTCTTTCGACTGACGCCGGCAGTTCAGAGATCGTCGGCTTCATCTTCAATGCTTTGGTTAAATATGACAAAGACGGCAAGGAGATCATTGGTGATCTGGCAAGCTCTTATGAGTTCAAAAGCGAGACACGGCTGATCTTTCATCTGCGCCATGATGTGAAATGGCATGACGGGGAACCTTTTAGCGCGGATGATGTCGTGTTTACCTATGAACTGATACATTCGCCAAAGGTCGTAACACCATACACTTCGACATTCAGAATGGTAGAATCTGTCAAGGCATTGGATCCGTTTACGGTCGAGGTCATCTATAAAAGACCCTATTTCAAGGCCTTGGAAACATGGATGATGCAGATTGTCCCCCGTCATATCCTTGAAAGCGAGACCAATATCATGGGGTCCTCTTTTAACAAGAACCCGATCGGGACAGGGCCTTACAAGCTTAGCAAACTGGAGTTCTCAAAAAACATCGAGTTGACAGCCAACGAAGCCTATTTTGAACATGAGCCTTATATCAATAAGATCTCTTTCCATGTCATAGCTGATCCCACAACGCGTTTTCTTATGCTTCGTTCCCGTCAGATCGACATTGGCGAGCTGGAGCCGATGCAGCTTAATCGGCAGGTGGATCAAGAGTTCTTTGAGTACTACCGGCGTATTGAACAGCTGTCGCATTCGTATACCTACCTTGGGTTCAATCTGAGACTGGATAAGTTCAAAGACCCGCGTGTTCGTGAGGCGCTCTCTTTGGGAATCGACAGACAGGAGTTGGTGGATATCCTCTTTTTGGGGCACGGCCAAGTCTGCACGGGACCTTTCCTTCCGGGGGGTGTCGCATTCAATGATAGCGTCAAAGCGCCTGAGATGGATGTCGAAAAAGCGAAGCGCTTGCTTAAGGAAGCTGGGTATGGTGAAGATCATCCCTTCGAATTTGAGATCGCGACGTCCAACTCTTCGGAAGTGCGCCCATATGCTGCGCAGATTATTCAGCATCAGCTGGCAAAGATCGGGGTCAAGGTGAATCTTCGTGTGATGGAGTGGCAGGCCTTTTTGAATATGGTCGTCTTTCCGAGAAAATTTGATACTGTCCTGCTTGGATGGTCTCTGTCGTTGACGCCGGATCCTTATCTGGTATGGCATTCGGATAATGACAAGCCCGGAGCATTTAACTTTATCGGCTATAAGAATAAAGAGGTCGACGGCTTGATCAAAAAAGCGGAGAGCCTTGTGGACAGAAAGAAACTGGCTGTTGTTCAAAAGGAGATCTTTAAAAAAGTCGTTGATGACAATGCCTATCTGTTTTTGTATATACCCAACAGTATCAGCGTCGTCAACAAAGATATCTCGCCGATCGAGCCTGCGGTGAACGGCTATTGGCATAACCAGATCGAATGGAAGCTTGCTGAGCCCGAGAGTGAGACCGATGAAAAGGGGACAAGATGACCATACTCTTTGATCTTGATGGGACACTGATAGACTCGACCGAAGCGATCCTAGAAAGTTTCCATAACTCTTTTGACGTCTATAAACATCCTCATCCCTCAGATGAGGTGATCAAGTCCTTGATCGGACATCCTCTGGACTCTATGTATTTGGACATAGGGATCGAAGAGGGTTTGGTCTGGGATTTTGTCAGGACGTATAAAGAGCACTATCAAAAAATCTATATGGATAAGACAGTATTGCTCGATTATGCAGAAGAAGCCGTCCATGAAGCCAAAAAGATCGCTTCATTGGGTATTGTGACGACTAAGACAGGGCTATACTCCCGTTTGCTGATGGAACATTTCGGTCTCATGGATGCTTTTGACGTCTTGATCGGAAGAGAAGATGTGACCAACCCGAAACCGCATCCTGAGCCTATTGAAAAAGCCCTTAGTCTCATGAACTGTCATAAAGAAGAGTGCTGGATGGTAGGCGACACCCGTCTTGATATCGCATCGGCACAGCGTGCGGGTGTGAAATCGGTCGCAGTAACATCCGGATATGATAAGATGGATGAACTGTTGACATTAACCGAAATCATCGAAGAGAATGCCTTTAAGGCCGTTGAATATATTTCTAAGAACCATCCGTCTATTCGACAAGCACACTGACTTGATAAGGGTATTGAGACTAGCCTATATTTGCATAGGCTTACTCAAAAGTAAGTCTTAAGATATTTTCTTCTTTTCTAAATTAGCCGTGATTTAAAATAAACCTGCTACTATTACTTTAAATATTTATCAAGGACTCCTATGCCGTTATTAGACAGTTTTACTGTTGACCATACTATTATGAAAGCCCCTGCCGTTCGTCTTGCGAAAAAGATGAAGACACCTTCAGGTGATGATATAACCGTCTATGATCTTCGTTTTTACGAACCGAATAAAGAGATGATGAACGAGACTGGTATCCATACACTTGAGCATCTTTTTGCCGGGTTTATCCGTAACCACTTAAACTCGGACAAGACTGAGATCATCGATGTCTCTCCAATGGGTTGCAGAACGGGTTTTTATATGAGTACTATAGGCTCCCCGTCTGAAGAAGAAGTGGCGAAAGCATGGGAAGAAGCGATGGAGGATGTCAAAAAGGTCGAAAAACAGTCAGATATCCCTGAACTCAATATCTACCAGTGCGGAACTTACAAGATGCACTCCTTGGAAGATGCCAAAAAAATAGCGGATGACATGCTCTCACGCCATATCGGTGTCATGGATAACGATGCCATTCAGCTTGACCTCTCCAAGGTAAATCAAGCATAATATCGGACTTAGAGAAACAGTTCAAATTAAGGGTGGCATAATCTCAATGAGTTTTGATACAGCGAGCCATAAGGCAGTACAAAGTGACGACGGTTCGTTTACGGCGTATAGCGTAGTCTTCGGTGAACATTACCATTCAACAAAAGACGGTGCCCTGCATGAGTCTTTGTCTAAACACGTCATACCCGCGTTGGCTCACACCCACGACAAAGATGAGATTTTCATTTTAGACATCTGCTTTGGTCTTGGTTTTAACACTTTGGCAACACTCTATGCCTTGGAAGGTACGGATAAAAAGCTCACTGTCTACTCACCCGAATTCGATCAAGAGTTGATTGCTTCATTGAAAGACTTTGTCTATCCTAAAGAGTTTGAAAAATATAAAGAGATCGTTCTGTCATTAAGTTCATCAGGCCGGTATGAATCCGATTCACTCTGTATTTATATCGTTTTAGGGGATGCACGCGTATACGTGAAGGAGACAGACATCAAGTTTGATGTCGTATATCAGGATGCTTTTAGTCCAAAATCAAATCCTTTGTTGTGGACAAGCGAATATTTTCAGGACATCTCATCATTGATGAAGGAAGATGCGATACTGACGACTTATTCGAT
>JBFEIF010000095.1:0-8635 GCA_041553795.1 Sulfurimonadaceae bacterium | reverse complement strand
TAGGGTTCGAGATCGTTAAGATGCAGACCTTTATTACTGATCATGGTTCGCCTTTTCTTCTACAAGAGGAAAGACCTCTTTGTTGTACTCCTGCTGTAGACGTCCGAGTTCGCCAAGCTGCTTCTGCAAGATCGAGAGTTTCTCGCTCTTGTCGATGACATAGGGTGTCAGCATGACGAGCAGGTTATCCTGCTGCTCTTCTTCATTAGTCCAGGTAAAAAACCATCCTAAAAGCGGGATGTCGCCCAGAAGAGGGACTTTTGACTCCTGATCCTGTTTATAGCTCTTGACCAGGCCTCCGATGATGATGCTTTCGCCGTGGCGCAGTATCGATTCGGTGATGACTGTCTGTTTGGTGGTGACGGGTTGGTTGTTACTATCGACACCGATGACATTTTCCAGTACCGTCTCTACGGCCAGCGTGACTTTCTCCTCGCTTGAGACACGGGGTTTAATCTTCAGGCTTAAGCCGATGTCATCACGTTTGAAACTGTTGGTGGTAGAACCGGTATTGGCATTGATCGAACCGGTTGCGATTGAGAGCGTCTTGCCGACGTAGATGGAAGACTCTTTATTGTTGACACACAAGATGGAGGGGTTGGATATGGTCTTGGATGCACCTTTGCTCTGTAAAAAGTCAAGGGCCGCTCCGAGTACGAGATACTGGTCGATATCGCCTATGGAATCCATGAGTTTACCGGAAAACTGGTCACTGATAGGAAGAGAAGGTCCTCCGAAGTTTCCGGAAAAGGTGTAGAGCCCAGATGCTGTTGCCATCCCGCCTTCCATCCCGTAGCGTATCCCTATATCTTCGGAATTTCGGTTGTTTATCTCAACAATACGCGCCTGTACGTAGACCTGGTACTTTTCTTTATCCAGCTCTTCGATTATCTTGATCATACCTTTGACGACATTGGGATCACCCACGATGATGATGGAGTTTATCTCTTCGCTCAGAGAGATGTTCGGCTTAAGTGAAGGATCGGCGAAGGTCTGTGTCGCAATGATCTCATCCAGTGAGGTCTTTACATTTTTAGCATCTGAATTGACTAGGTTGAAGATATGGACAATCTCGTTGAGGTCCCGCTCTTTGTCCAGAGTCTTGATTATTGTGCGCAGTTCGTCTATGTTCTTTTGCTTGCCGATGAGTATAAGTGAAGTGACGTTCTCGTTAAGCAAGACGGTCATCCTCTCTTTCTCTATGGTGTTGTTGAAATAGCTCTTACTGATCTCTTCGATCTGTTTGTGCAGACTTTTGATCTCGGCGTGCTGGACTTTTATGATCTCCATGGCCATCTTGTTGTCACGTACCAGATCGGAGATGACCCGCTTTATCGTCTCGATATTGGAAGGATAATCGGTGATAAGTATGGCGTTTGAACCAGGAAGTGTCATGAGTTTGGCAGTCTTTGAGATAAGGTAGCGGATCTTGGCTGTGATGACGTCAACACTCTCTCCCTTGACAGTTATCGTCTGGGTCACCATCATGGAGCCGCTTGTCTTCTTTCCGGGCTTGACGACTTTGAGGCTGTGTTTGGTGGCTTCGGATGAACGCACAATCTCATACATAGACCCTTTTTCGATCAGGGTAAAGCCTTTGGACTCAAGTACGGAGATCAGTATCCCCATGACTTCATCATCATAGATAGGCGATGTCGTCAATAGGTCGACGGTGCCGTTTATCTTGTCATGCACGAGGATGTTCTTGTCGGTTATCTTTCCTATCAGCTTGACAAAGTCGTTGATCTGAAGGTTGGAAAAGTTGATATTGACTTCTTCTCTGGCCATTGCAAAAGCAGCTGTCATCAACACAGCCATAAATAATATTTTAATAGATCTCATAGCGTAATTCCTTCTCTTGGTTGTTTCGTAAGACGGTCAGTTCGATCTCGTTTATCTCATTGATGTTCTGATAGATGTTCAGGGCATCCGCGTATGAGCGGAGCGGTTCGTTGTTCACCTTCAGGATTATATCTCCTCTGCGCAGTCCCAGATAGGAAAATGGCGTGTTCGATCTTATCCGGGTGATCTTGAAGCCCTTGAGTACACCTCTGTTCTTGACTTCGATGATATTGATGTCTTCAAGTATCTGTCCAAAGTTTTTCGCATATTCCTGTATCTCGTTACGGGACATCTGGTAGGGTTCGCCTTCGACAAAAGGGGCATGCTTTTTACGCAAGGCCGCGATCTCTTCTGTGAGCAGTTCAAGAATATAGGTGTGGGACTCTTTCTCGAAGATGGCACTGGAAGGACGTATCTCTATCAGTTTGTACCCTCCGTACTTTTCGCCTATTGCTACGATCTCTGTCTCTTGAGGCTGTGACTTCATCGCTATGATGATATAGCCTTTTTTCTTTTTTCGGTACAGACCCTTCAGCAGAAGCGAGTCGATACCGGCTTTGATAGGGGAAGCCTGTTTTTTTGATCCCTGCAAGACGACCTGCGGCTCGATTATGACACCGATTGGGTATGTCTGGTAGGAAGGCAGCATCCTTCTCTTCTCATAAAAGTCTATGCCTTCATTAGGCAGCATGAAAAGCAGCAGCAATCCCAGGGTCTTTCCTATGATCACGATGACGACCATACGGGTAAGAAAGGTGAAGACCCAGACTTTAGAAGTGATATTCATAATGATACACTCCTTGTTTATCACGGGTGAAGTTCTCAAGTGTCGTTGGGAACTTCGAGCGCATGAGCTCGGATACTTCTATATCGGCTTTAAAGAGACCATTGTAGAGATCGAAATCAAGATCTGCCCGGCCGAAATCACCCAGGACATTGCCCCTGACATTCAAAGGGTCATACAGTGCGTAATGCACAGAGGCCGTGTCGATATGTTTGGGTACGAATTGCTCAAGCGAGGAGGCAAGCATGATATCATCGAAGTAGACACGGTTATAGACCCCAAACAGCATGATCTGTATCCTCTGGACATAGAGACTCTCAAGCTTTTGTATATATAAGCGGCCATTGGATATCTCTAGCCAGAACCGTTTATCGTCGACATGCTCATCATGCAGGATGATGCCATGGGGCTGCAGTATATGCTCGAGTTTGTAATAGAGATTGGTCTTGGGGATAAAATAGAGGACAGTGATCAGGGCAAGGAATCCGTACCCGATAATGCTTTTAAGCCTCATAATCTGATCTCCGCATAAAAACTTGCCTGCTCTTTGTCAAGGCGCAGTATCTTCATCGATTTGATCGTGAAGGGTTCGTTTAATAGCCGGCTTATCAGGTAGCTTGCCGATTTTGAATCCATAGCATCGCTGCGAAGTTCTATGAGACCTCTTTTGTCTCTTCGTATAATATCGCTTCCCTGCAGCATGGATGATCTTAATATACGTGAGAGAGAGTTCTTGGTACGCTTCTCATTGTCCCAGTTGTCACGAAGTCCGACGATGTTGTGCACCATCTCTTTGGTCTTTTGAAAATCATTTTGTCTTTCATGCAGGGTCGTTTTGGTGAGTATCAGCTGAAAGAGTACGAAGAAGAGCAGGACAAAAAGAAGCAGGACGATATAGATAGGGTTGATCTGTCTCATAGCTCCATCTCCAGTCTCAAAAAACCGTTTTTATATTCTTCTTTTTGAAATACTTTGTCTTGCAGTGCCTTTGCAACATCAAAAGCGCGTTTTTCAGAGGCCAGTTTGATCTCGACTTTGAGTCTTTTCTCCTGGACCTCAAAGAAGCTGACATACTCGTTCTTCCCTAGTTTCAGATCAAGGATTTTCCCTGTATTTTGACGCATTGAAATCTGCTGCATATAGCGTTTCTGAAACGTCTCGAAGATCACTTCGTTCTGTACTCTTGTTGCAGGGAGTTTATGTTCGGCATAGAGCCTTAAAGGGGCATCGTCGAATTCGGCTATCTTCTCTTTTGTGACGATCCAGTCCAGGACAAAGATAGAGATGAGCGCTCCCATAAAAAGAGCAAACTTCGCCAGACTCTTGGTTGTGGCTATATGGGCATATCTGGCCAGCGTGATGGCATGGTCGGAAAAGGCATGTGTTTGGAGATCCAGCGGTATGGCACTGTCAACGAACTCTTTGGGTATCTTGACGACGACGCGGTCTTGGATATCAAGGACGAAACTCTCGTCAATAGCGACTGCTTGGGAGATCCCTTGAAACTCACTTTGGGAAAAATAGACTCTGTTTATCTGTTCGGGGTCTATTCCTTTTTCAGCAAGGACGTCAAGGATCTCTTTGTCGTTATAGGCGAAGATCAGGTAGGCATCCCCGTCTTGATAGGCATAATAGCTGTACTTTCCTGCAGGAAGGGTGTCTTCAAATAAAGAGGGAAGGAACCTTTTCACCTCTGACAGACTTTTTACCGGAATAGAGACATGCTTGATCCAGTAAAACGAGGGTGCCAGTATGAGATCGAAGTATTTTTCCTTATCGACATCGATAGAAGTGTGGAGATCAACAAAGAGAGGCAAAGCTGTTTTTCTAAAGCCCATAATCAAAATTCCCACTTTTTTTCAATTTAAGATCATATTCAAATGCGACATGTACATTCTGGTCATTGCGTTTTATATCGACTTCGATCTTTGTTCGGGGGACATAATAGCTGAGGTTAAAGAGGCTCAGCCTTTTTGTCTCTTCATCCGAAAGAGCGAGGTCACCGCTCTGTCTGTAAACGACGCTGCCTGAAGAAAGATCATTCGCCAGCTCTTCGGAAAGGTCCGGAAGCAGTAGTCTCCATACCTTAGGTGTCATATAATTGGCATCGAGCTTTTTATCTCCGTGCGCACCAAACCGGATCAGCTCTTTCCACGGGATCTTGCGGATATTGTTATCATGTCTGTTAAGGACATAATGGTCCAAGAACTGTTCAAAGTGCGCCATGGAAAGGATCTTTTCTCTGTACAGCCAGGGCTTCACATCGAAGATGTCAGTACGGTAATGCGGCTGCTCTCCGCTCATGGAATCGATGAGCAAATCCTGAAAATATTCACGGTCACTTATCTCATATTGCACCATATATCCACTTAGAGCCTCTTGAAACGGCTCAGAGGAGGCAAGGGTGTTGATATTAAAGCGTCCGGCCACACTCTGAATGTTTATTTTGACATCCAGGTTCTCAAGTGCGAGGGGAATTATGGAAGCATTGTCAAGGAAGTATCGCAGGCTCTGTGCATCTTCGACCTTATCAAGCAAAGGGGAAGTCTTGAGAAGGTTAAGAAGGTCTTCTAGTATCATGCTGCTTTGGATCAGACATTTTCCCTCCCGCACCTGTTTCGCACTCTGTCTTAATTGAAGGATGCTCACACCGACCGCAGCTGTGACAGAGATAACGAAAAACAGGGTGATCAAAAGGGCTATGCCAAAGCGCTTGTCTGAAGAGTTCGCCTTTCTATCACGAAGATACTTCATTGCTGTTTACCCGCCTATGCTCATAGAAAATACCGGAAGCAGCATAGCCGCTACGATAAACCCGATAGCACCGCCCACAAAAAGCATCAGTATCGGCTCGAGAAGACTTAAGAGCAGTGCGATCTTGTCTCGGTTCTCTTCAAAGTTGAGCTCTGCGATGTTGACCAGGACAAGTTCAACTTGAGAGGTCTCTTCTCCCAAAGAGATCGCCTGAATAAATGCAGGGTCTATAGTCTTTCCCGCCTCAGAAAGTGCGGAAGAGAGACGTTTGCCCTCAACCACTTTTTTGGCGGCATCTAGAAAGATATGCTGAAGAACACTGTTGTTGAGAATATTTGAAGACATCTTGATCGTCTGTACAAAGGGAACACCCGAACGTATCAGAAGAGATCCTATATAGGCAAATCGTCCGAGTTCGCTGCGCAATACTATCGGCCCAAAAAGAGGTGTTGCCAAGATAAGTTTGTGGACGCCATAACGAAATCCGGCACTGTAATGCATCAATGTACGCAACGAAGCGACGGCCAGGACTATTATGCCAAGAAGAAGGATGTAATGGTCGTTAAAGAACTCTCCTGCCGAGATTACAAACTGCGTCACAGCCGGAAGTTCCTGTCCCATGTGGGTGAATATGGCCGTTATCTGCGGGACGATAAAGGCCAGCATAAAGCCTACCATCAGTAAGGATATCGTGATCATAAAGGTAGGATAGGAGAAGGCTCTTCGTACTTCTTTTGCGATACGGTCCTGTTCCCTCAGAAAACGGGCCAGTTCCAGAAGTACGTCATCAAGGATACCGCTTGATTCGCTGACCTTGATGGAGTGCTTGTAAAACTCAGGCAGAATGACAACGCTTTGTGTGACAAGTGCCGTG
This sequence comes from Sulfurimonadaceae bacterium, assembly GCA_041553795.1. Classification (GTDB taxonomy): domain Bacteria; phylum Campylobacterota; class Campylobacteria; order Campylobacterales; family Sulfurimonadaceae. The sequence goes on along the minus strand of JBFEIF010000095.1, from coordinate 2,381 downwards.
TAAAGGTTTTTACCCTCATCAAGATGGGTGCCCACGGTCTGAAGAAAAAGGTGCATCTTCTTATGGTGCTGATAATGTTTTTGCATGACCTGAAGGGCATTGACGATAGAGATACCTGCACGTATGTAGATGGCCAGTTCCCGGCTGAGGTTTGAAAGTTCTTTTGCCGATATCCTGTACTTACGGCTGAATAAGGTGTGTTCAAAGACAGAAAACATCTCTTCGTCGATCACCTCATAAAGGATGCCCTGGCTTTTGAGACGCTCTTTGGCCTCTTCCAGCGTTCCTGCCTCAATAGCACTGTGGACACTTCTGCCTTTGGAATCGATCCCTTTGTAGGTAAAGATCATTGTTCGGCCGCCTTTTGTCTGATATCATTGTAGGCTTCTATCGCCTCGGTAATAGAGTCATATCGTTTCACTGAGCCAAAATAAGAGGGAAAGGAGTAGACCTCTTTATCGTTCGTGACTATCATCTCTGTACGGCTTCCGTCGGGGTGAACCTCATATCTGAAACAGGCCTCTTCTTCCTGTCCGCCAGATTGGAAGAAAGGGAGTAGATCAAGTCTTGTGACGCCGAGGTCTTTATCATAGCGGTAAAGGGTGACATCTCGCTCAAGAAAGGGTGTCACGTTTTGTTTAAACTCCCCGTTTACCGATAACAGGCACTCACTGCAGTGTTTGATACAGACCAAAGAGACATGACTGTTGTAGGCAAATTCCTGCATATACTTTTCAAGGCTCATCAGTGTCACATCAATGCTTTTTTCTTTATAGTTCTCAAAGACATTGATGACAGAGCCGTAGATAATACCGATCAGGACGACTACCAGTATCAATTCAAACAGGGTGAATCCTTTTTTCATGTGTCTACGGACATTCGCTAAAACGAATATCCGCTCCTTCTCCCTGGCCTCCCTCTTTTCGGTCAGCTCCGAAGGAGATAAGCTCGATGACTTCTTCTTTATTGATGTAGATAAAAGGATTTCCCCAGGAGTCTTTCGGGATCTTGTTCCTTTCTATATAGGCACTGGAAGAGTAGTTGACATAAAATTCCGGATCCGGGTTACTGCTGAGTGCTTGCAGACCCTCTTGCATAGAAGGATAGACTCCGTTGTCAAGTTTGAACATCTTCAAGGCTTCATGGATGCTGTTCATCTGTATACAGACCAGTTTTCTTTTAGCGTCATCCGCCTTGCCAATAAGGTTGGGCATGACCATTGAGGCCAAAAGTCCCAAGATGATGATGACGATCATCAGTTCAATAAGAGAAAAAGCCTTCTTCATATTAACTCCTTTTTGTCATGTATGTTAATTATACCTTATTTCCAATATACTTTTTTCATACTAAGTTAGGCTTAATAGATGAGACTAAACGTGGACATAACTGATACTGGACTTTAAAAAAACGACAGGTATCCTGTCTTGTATGATTAAAGGTATACGTTATAAAGAGATAGAAGAGCAACTCTAAGGCAAAACTCGACAATAAACTTTTCATACATTACAAATTTGAGCTGTCTCGCCGCTATCTTAATATTATCTTTACTTATTTTACTATTTGAATAATATCTTGTTTGAAAGGTTTTTTTTTAGTTAGACTCATTAAAAACAACAAGAAGAAACGATGAAATATCTTATCATACTAATCGTCCTTTACATATCATGCCTTGCAGATGAACACAGGCTTTTGATAACCGGTTTCACAAAACATGAGACAGAAAGCAGTAACAGTGGACAGAAGTTTAATGAGTGTAATTACGGTGGCGGCTATGAGTATACGACATTTAAGAACTACGATGAATGGTATTTTGGCAGTAATATTACGGTCCTAAAAGACTCTTATGATGAGGTACAGTATACCTTGTCTGCTTCACCAAATATACGTTTCCAACTAAGTAGGACAAGCGCATTTTCTATAGGTGCTGTTGTTTTTGCGATGTGGAAAAAAGATAATTACAAGACGAACGTACCGCCGGAAGAAGCAAAGTACGCACTGCTTTTCGGAGCTGCTCCAATGGCTTCTTTATATTACAAAAGTCTTTCTGTGAATTTTGCCTATGTGCCCTCTTTCTCTTTTAAAAACATTGATACTGTGGGATTTGGTATTCTCTATTTCGGCTGGGTGTTTTAATACGCATTGCCAGAGAATAAGACGGTGTTTCTTTTGCAGAAATCTGTCAAAAATATCTCAATTTTTGTCGGGATTAACAGGTTTTGACTATGATCTTAATGGCTTATGAACACGGCTGAAGTATTTAATTATATGAAATAATATTTTTTGTTACAAAATTGCAATCTTTAATTCTTAAAATTATTAAATATTGTTTAATTAACATTTTTTTAACAGTTTATATATTAGAATCCTTTATTTTAATAAAG
>JBFEIF010000094.1:0-8682 GCA_041553795.1 Sulfurimonadaceae bacterium | reverse complement strand
TTGACCTGAACACCTTTTCGCCCATGGACGGTAGAGAGCAGGTGGTCCACGTTTTCGTAGGTACGCGGAAGCGTGATATCGACGCTGATCCCCTGTTCGCCAAGCAATGCTTTCACCCGGCCGGCGATGATATTGACAAACTCGGCGAGGGTGTCAAGGATGTCTTCGATATTGTCCGTCTTCTCGCCTAAAAGCAGTTCACATGCTTTTTTGGCTATATTGACGGGAAAGACAAGGATGACAAGACCGTCAATATTTCCGTAGAACCCGATAGAGCTTGCAAGTTTCCCTTCTGCTTTGTCTATAGTCAGGACTTGGACCTTGGCATCTTGCTTTTCGGCCTTGGCATTGGTCATCATCTCCATAGTATTGACGGTAGCATTGATAAAGCGCGGAAGCTCATTGACGAGGACCTTGTTAAGCGCACGTTTATTGGTATTTTTTGTCCCGCCGCTTCCTCCTAGCTCTTTAAGAAGTTCTTTGTCTTTCAAGATACTGTCCATCGTCTCAAAAAACATCAGTCCGGCATCTTCCAATTCGTTCTTGAAGGTCTCAGGCGTCTTTTCAAATGTCATACCGACGATACAGAGATTGGCTCCGTATTCGGCACCGGCTGAGGCAAGTTTTGAAAAGAAGTTGACAGCATGGATATTCATAGATACGACTTTGTAGGCGTCAAAGATGAATAGGGTGAAGCCGACATTCAAAGAGTTCCTATGATAGGTCAGATCAAACTGATTTGGCAGATCAGCATCCAAGAACCCTCCGATCGTGTAGATAATAGCATTTCCTGTGACACGTGTCGCTATCTTTGAGCCTAGCAGACCCAGATAAGTGTTATAGATGACTGCTTCGTAGAGTTCGATTTGGTTCTTTTTTTGTGTAAACTCGCTTTGGCTTTGGCAGACAACAGGATTATGCCCTCTGTCAAAAAGTTCAATAGCAAGGGCAGAACGCTGGGAGGGGTCTTCATGCCATACCAGAAGGGTCTTTTTCTCCTTAGACTCTTTCATGTTAGAAGAGAAGAGTGTTGCGATCTGATATGTCCTGAAGAGGGAAAAGTTGAGGTTTGGATCATAGAACTTGATGATCGACGCAAACTTCTTATCGTCATAATCACACAGGCCGACGATGATACCGGACTTTTTATGAACCGACTCAAGCAGTTTGACAAAGACATTCAGTCCGTTCTTGTTAAAGAAGACGACCTTTTGCAAAGAGACAAGCAGCATGTCAAGCTGTAACGCTTCTGTAGCATGTATGTCTTCAAGTGTAAGCAGAGCCGGAGCAGTCGTACCGTCCAGGAACCCCTGCGGATGGAAGACACCTATCCTGTTTTTGACAACGGCACGCATTATTCATCATCCATTAGAAGGGACTGGAAGTCCTCATAGATATCCTGGACATATTCGATGTTGAACTCGATGAAGTCATTCAGACCTGCTTCGACACAATTTACCTGAGAGAGTTGGTAAAAAAAGAGAAGATGCATCCATTTTGAAAGTTCGATGATCTCCGTTTCAGTCTCATCAGACTTGCCGCTTGAAGCAAGAACGATACGCGAGATCATTTCAGGCATCTCCCAGGCTTGTGCGATCGTGGCACAGAGGTCAAAAAGGCTCATACCGCTGAGGCGTTTTAGAATAGTATTGTAATCGATATCTTTTGCCGACTTGATAAGGTTGACTTCATCCTGCTTGGATTTAAACAGTGCCTCGCAAACAATGATAGAGGCGGGCAGGAGAGAAATGGAAGAAAAGATCGATTTGTCGTCTATCCCCTTATGCTCAAGTATTTTTTTCCAGTAGAAGCCAAGGTTGTCTTGAATCTCTGAAAAACTTTTATCGTTGAGCTTGAAGAGCTCCCATTTTTTAGGAGTTAAAAGTGAGATCATATAGTTATAGACGATCTGCTCCGCCTGTGCAAGACCCAGTACACCGAATATCTGACTGGTGTTCTTGATGTCATTCTTAAAACCATAAATAGGTTTATTGACAATGTTTTGGAGGTAAAGCTTCAACGCCGGGTCTTTATCAGCCTCAAGAGAGGCTTTGTTTAGTTCACCATTACGCAATTGTACGAGGACATTTTTAAGTATCTGCGGCGAAGGAGGTATAGAATTTATATAAGAATGGATCTCTTCTTGAGTGACCAACATTGGCTCCGATCATAATTAATTAATTGTATTTATTTTATCACGTTAACATTGAAAAGACAAGAGTTCCTGATCAAGAATCTGTACAGGCAGAAAGTCGACTACATTATAAAGACAGAAAATCTGAGTTGGTGGTGTTTATGAATAAGAATAGCCCTTAAGCGATTATTATGCTTAAAAGAGATATTATTGCGACATTAATTTAAGCAAGGAGCCTCAAATGGCAAGAAAATGTGCTATTAGCGGTAAAGGTCCAATGGCTGGGAACAATGTTTCACACGCAAAGAACAGAACAAAAAGACGTTTTTTACCGAACCTACGTACTATCCGTGTTACTCTTGAAGACGGAACAACTCGTAAGATCAAGATCTCTGCATCTGAATTACGTACAATGAAGAAAAATTCGTAGTCGATTAAGATTATAAGTTGAACCTGTTTCGAAAGATCCGGGCCGCACTTCACTGGGAGGCAGCTCCCAAACCAGACACTTCACTACTGCCTGATCTTTACGGGCATTTCAAAGCATTCCGTTTACCTCTAATTTTGACAGTTATAACAATGATGGTCGGTACGATCGGCTATGTCATGATTGACAATTTCAGCCTCATGGACGCTATCTATCAGACCGGTATCACCTTTACGACAGTCGGTTTTGGCGAGATCGCACCCATCTCTAACTCAGGGCGTATATTTACGATCACCCTGATCATATCCGGATTTGCCGTTTTTTCTCTTGCCATAGGTATTATGGTCGCGGAGATAAACAAAGGCGAAGTGTTACGCATATTAAAGGAACGCAGCATGTTGTATAAGATCGCCCGTCTGAAAAACCATTTTGTGATCTGTTATCATAACGAGTATACGATAGAAGTCAGTAAACAGCTTCTGAAGAGTCATATACCCTTTGTAGTCATCGATCCTTCCGAAGATATCGATGTCATTGCAGAAAAGAACAAATACCCTTACTATATCAAAGCCGAGCCGCATACCGAACTGGCTATGCTGAAGGCGCACCTGAGTTCGGCGAAGGGCCTGATAACCCTGTCACACTCTATTGCTGACAATATTGCTCTGATCGCGTCGGTGCGTCTGTTTGAAAAAGAACATTCGATCCCTGTTCCTTACAACATCATCACTTCTGCAAACAATATGTCAGACCTGGAAAAACTGAAAAAACTGGGTGCGAATACGGTCGTCACACCGACCAAACTTACAGCTCAGCGGATCACAGCTATGGCATCGCACCCTGAGATGGAAAATCTTCTTGAAGAGTTTATGTACAAGACAGATACACCTCTGGACATGGAAGAAGTCGAGATACCGAAATATTCATGGATCGTACTTAAAAAACTCAAAGAGACACACTTCCGTCAGATCGCAAATGTCTCGGTGGTCGGGATACGAAAAAAAGACGGAAAGTTCAGCCCTATGCCTAAGGGGGATGTCCTGGTCACTAGCGAGTCAAAACTGCTCTTGATCGGAACACAAAAAGGCATCAATATCACGAAAAACCTTATTAAACAAAGGACCAAACCAGCGGAGTTGAGATATGTCTAACATTACACCAAGCGAACTAAGCGTATGTGCAGCAGAGGGATTCTATGCAGACGGTATTGCTATAGGACTTAAGGCAAAAGGCAAAAAAGACCTTGCCTTTATCTATTCGGATACACCTTGTGAGGTCGCTGCCGTTTTTACGACCAATAAGATGACAGCAGCACCTATCAGACACTTTCGTGCTATGGGCGAGTTCAAGACAAACTTTGTACTGATAAACTCGAAGAATGCCAACGCGATGACGGGTCCGGCAGGTATCGATGATATCAATGAAGTCATGGACGGTCTGAAGACAAAGTTCAAAGAGCTTCAGAACCCTGTGATGAGTTCAACGGGCGTCATCGGCGTACGCCTTCCGAAACAGAAGATACTTGAAGGGGCTATGAACATAGACCTAAGCAAGAAAGACTATGTCTCTGCTTCGGAAGCTATTATGACGACCGATACCTTTTCAAAACGAATAGCCTTTGATGTCGAATGCGAGAATGGCACCTTTCATATCGGTGCGATGGCCAAAGGTGCGGGTATGATCAATCCTGCCATGGCAACCATGCTCTGCTTTATCACAACAGATGCTGATGTCGATGCAAAGACGATGCAGGAGATACTGGACGAGAAAGTCAAGACGACTTTTAACGCAGCCAGCGTCGACGGGGATACGTCTACCAATGACACGGTCTTGCTTCTGTCAAACCGTAAAAGCGGTGCCTTTGAGAAAGAAGCTTTCAGCGAGGCACTTCGACGTGTGATGCACTACCTTGCTTTGGAGATGGTGAGTGACGGTGAAGGTGCTACAAAACTAGTCGAATACGTTGTGACGGGTGCAAAAGATGATACTCAGGCGGAAAAAGCGGCAAAAGCTTTGTCTGACTCTCTGCTGGTGAAGACAGCGCTTTTCGGAGAAGACCCGAACTGGGGCCGTATTGCTTCGACGATCGGTGCTTCAGGGATCGAGTGTGATGAGGCTACATTGAGTATCTCCTTCAATGATCTTTGTGTTTATGATAAAGGAGATCTTCTGTTTGATGCGGCCATGGAGACGAAGGCAGCTGCGATCATGAAACTGCCTGAGTTCTCTATCTTTTGTGACATCGGTGTCGGAAAAGGCGAGTTTACGGCTTATGGATGTGACCTTGGCTATGAATACGTCAAGATCAATGCCGATTATCGGACCTGATGAAGTTTCTTCTTTGTCTTTTACTGCTTAATCTCTCTCTCTATTCTTTTCCCCGTGAACAGCTTTCACCGGGAGGAATAGCCAAACTCTATTTCAATGAACGCCCCGATATCTATATCGATAACAAGAGGCAGGATGTCTTTGCTCAAAAACTGGAAAAAGGATGGCAAGTCCTGCTTCCGATCTCTTTGTATAAAGGGACACAGACTTTGCGTGTCGTCTCGCAGACGACCTCGATGATACAGGTCCATCTGATTCCTTTGCATCCTCCCCATTACCAAAGACAATATATACGCGTTAAAAACAGGGAGTTTGTCAAGGCCTCTGAAAAGACACTGGTACGAATAAGACGAGAAAGTGCCTTGAAAAGAGAGAATTATGCCAGGCATACACCTTTATATGTACAAGACCTGAAGATGATAAAACCGCTAGAATCCCCGCTCAGGCATGATTTCGGCCGTATTCGTTTTTTCAACGGTGTCGCTAAAGACCCTCATGCTGGGATCGATCTTTCCGGACATGAGGGCGACAAGATAAAAGCGCCGCTTTCTGGAAACGTCATCGTTCTGGGAGACCTGTTCTATAACGGAAAGATGATGCTGATCGATCACGGCCAAGGCCTTATCACGGCCTATTCGCACCTTTCAAAGATATTTGCAGAAGATGGTGAATGGGTCAGGCAGGGGGAGTATATCGCTGCAGTCGGTTCATCCGGACGGGCGACCGGTCCGCATCTGCACTGGAGCGTCTATCTCAACGGAGAACCGGTGAATCCGGACTTATTTTTGGATCTTGGGGAGACGCCACCCTTTAAAGTAAGCCACTAGTCTCAACTGGATAGCGATAATCGCGATGATAGAGATGGATATCTCGTTTAAGAAGTCAAGACGGTTACAGCAAAAAAGAAGCAGGGCTACCAAAAGTGCGATGGAACCGTAAAAGTCCGTGACAAGGACAGCCGGCACCTGATTGATCAGGATATCGCGGGTCAGACCTCCGCCGACTGCGGTCAAAAAGCTCAGAATGACAACACCAAAGATATTAAAGCCCGCATCCAAAGCCAAAAGCGCTCCGGTAATGCTGAATGCGACGAGACCTATGGTGTCGGAGATGACAAAAAAAAGCTTCCGTTCTATCTCTTTTTTGGTGTATATCTTGAAGATAGTGGCTACGGCAAGGACCAGAAGCACAGTGCTCGCAGGATAGTACTCCCTGAAGGTGAAAGGGGTGGTGTCAAGTATGACATCGCGCACTATCCCGCCTCCAAGTGCTGTCAGAAAGGATGCGATAAGCACACCCAGAAGGTCCAGTTCGTTTCGTACGGCAACCAGATAGCCGCTGATGGTGAATGCGATGATGCCGATGATATCGGCTATAAAAAACAGATCCATCAGTCGAGTCGGTAGTCGTCTTTGAATGCCACATACCTCGAGGCTGAATCATACAGATCCGCGACTTCATCATCGTTCAATTTGCGGATGAGCTTGGCTGGACTCCCCATGATGAGCGAGCGCGGAGGAAAGACCTTGTTCTTTGTGACAAGCGCACCGGCACCGACAATGGACTCTTTGCCGATGACCGCGCCGTCAAGGATAGTGGCACTCATACCGATAAGACAGGCATCTTCTATCGTACAGCCATGTATCATGACCTTGTGGCCTATTGTCACATCATTTCCGATGACCGTCGGGTTTCCGTCGCTCATGTCTTCTTTCTTATAGTGTGTCACATGTATCATCGAGAGGTCCTGGATATTGGTCCTGTCTCCGATAGTGATGTAATGTACATCGCCGCGTACGACACAGCCAAACCAGATTGATACGTCTTTTCCCATGGTGACGTTTCCGACGACATCGGCCGAAGGCGCTATCCATGTATTATCCCCAAGCAGGGGGGTCCATTGTTTAAAGGAGTAGGTCATAGTTAACTTTCTTTATAGAGGCGCGAGGCCATCTGCTGAACATAGTTCGGATCCTCTTTTTTAAGGGCCTTGTGCAGCTTTTCCGTATGGGTCTCAATAAGTTTTTGATTATTGATCATCCTGGTCTTGTCAGTCGCTACTTTGATATATCCGCCATCTTCTTTAAGTTCATAGGCCAGTACATTGTCATTGCACTGAAGCTGCAGGATAGAGAGTAGTTTTAATGCGACTTTATCGTTTGAGATACCTGTCAAAAGTTCGATACGGCGTATAAGGTTACGCGGCATCCAGTCTGCACTGGAGATGTAAAGCTGCGGGCTTGCATGCATAAAATAAAACAGACGCGAATGCTCAAGGTATTTACCGACGATAGAGATGACACGGATGTTCTCGCTAAGACCCGGTATACCAGGACGCAGACAACAGATCCCGCGTACAATCAGCTCGATCTTGGTGCCTGCTTGAGACGCTTTGTAGAGCGCGCGTATGACATCTTCATCGACAAGGGAGTTCACCTTTACGATGATATGCCCCTTCGACTTCATCTTCGCCTCATTTTGAATGAGGGAGAGAAGCTTCGGTTTCATCTGGGTCGGTGCCATATACAGGGTGTTAAGTTTTCCTTTTTTGGAAAAGCCTGTCAAAAAGTGAAAGAAACGTGTGACATCATTGGTGATGGTCTCATCTGAAGTCAGATACGAGATGTCCGTATAGATCTTGGCCGTCGTCGCATTATAATTTCCTGTACCGATGTGGGCATACTGTTTCAGCGTGTCGCCGACTCGACGTGTGACCAGAGCAGCTTTTGCATGGACCTTAAAGCCTTTGATACCGAAGATGACATGGGCGCCTGACTGTTCAAGCTGTTTCGCCCAGATAAGGTTGTTCTCTTCATCAAACCGTGCTTTAAGTTCGACCATAACAGTGACCTGCTTACCTGATTCTGCCGCAGCCGTAAGAGCATTTACAATAGGTGAGTTGGCACCGGCGCGGTAGAGGGTCATACGAATGGCAAAGACATCAGGGTCTTTGGCAGCCTGCTGGATAAGTTTCGTGATAGGATCGAAACTTTCGTAAGGATGGTACAAGACGACATCTTCTTTGTCCAGGACGGAAAAGACGCTTTCATCACCGTCAAAAGGGGGAAGGTTTCTTGGTTTGTACGAGGGAACGACAAGGTGGGCAAAGTGTTTGTTTCCAACGATCTGCCATAAAGAACCAAGGTTCAGCCAGCTTTTAAAGTAGTAGATGTCCTCTTTGAAGACATTGGTATGGCGGTTGAAGAAGTTGATAAGGTCTTCATCGGCATTGGCACCGAGTTCAAGTCTGACCATCTCACCGCGTTTTCTAAGGCGCAGACCCTCTTCGAGGATCTCCATAAAGTCATCTGCCTCTTCTTCTTCGATCGTGATATCCGCATTTCGCGTTACACGGAATGAGGAGTATTTGCTCAAGGTAAAGCCCGGGAAAAGCTCCGCGATGTGTTCGGCAACAAGGTTCTCAATAGGAATATAGACACCATTGGCCAGCTCGACAAAACGCGGGATCATTCGAGGGATCCGAACAAGACCGTAACGGACTTCAGCCGTATCATCGTCAGTCAGTTGGACGATCAGACCGAAACTGAGATTGTTCAGATGCGGAAAGGGATGGGTCGTGTCAACAGCGATCGGAACGATGACAGGGTAGATATGGGATGCGAAATAGTGGTCGAGTTCCTTTTTCTCTTTCGGAGTGACATTCTTATACTCTTTGATAAAAAGGTGCTCTTTTTCCAGCTCTTTGAAGATGTTGATCAGGGTATATTCAACGACCTCTTTCTCCTGATGAAGATACTTTCTAATCTCACGAAGCTGCTGCAAAGGGGTCAGT
>JBFEIF010000093.1:0-8890 GCA_041553795.1 Sulfurimonadaceae bacterium | reverse complement strand
GGAAGAACATAGTCACAGTACCAGTTAGTCTCAGACCACGTAGGAGAAAGATTGAACGTAAGTTCCATCTTGCTCTCGTCTTTAAGTATCTCCAACCAACGGAATCCATCCGGATTGATCCAGACCGGGTTGTACATACGTGGGATCCAAACTGAAAGTTTAGTAGGAACATTAAGTCCCTTGTTGATCCACTTTTGCTGCCATTGCGTATCGCTTAGAAGGTGTGGTAGCAAGTACGACATCTCATAAGTTGATAGAGGCCATTCTGGCGGCCAAGTAAGTTCATTCCACACGTCGACCTTAGGTACTTTAGAACCGCGTGAACCCTGACCCACAGTAGCAGAACCACCCTTACCGGCAACAGAGATAACGTGCCAGTGGTGGAAGAATGTACCACCCTTAGGACCGATAGCACCACGTAGACCAAGTGCAAGATAACCAGTACGACCAGAGACCCAACCACCACGGTTACCCGCAGCAGTTGCACGCCAGAAATATGAAGCAATAGACTCGCCTGCCCAGATAAACATCTCATAAAGTTTTTCAAGTTTATAAGCCGGAACATGAGACTCTTTAACAGCATAATCAAGTGTATACGGAGCATACAGTTCTTTCAACATTTCCATGTATGAATCAAAGCTGTTATCTTTAGGCATTGCAGAGATATAGTTTTTCTCTACCATGAACTTCAGATACTCTTTGTTATCCATCATGACTTCCCAGTTAAACCACTTCTTAACGAAAGCTGTATTAACCTGACCTTCTTGCAGCATACGCTGAACTAGATAAAGGTAGATAGTCGGCTCTGTACCTGGCCATGCTGCGATCCAAAGATCTGCCATACCTGCAGAGTTTGACATACGTGGATCCATAACGACCATCTTCGCACCCGCTTTACGAGCGTCAGCGATATGACCCGCTGCTTGTTGGAAGTAGTGACCCGCATCTGCTGCATGAGAAGAGTTAAGGAAAACAAGTTTCGCATTAGCCCAGTCCGGAGACGTACGGTCATCATTTGCCCACTGGATTGTCGGAGTACGACCACCTGATGAACAGATGTTTGTGTGTGAGTTGAATGCATCCGTACCAAGTGTCTGCCATACTTTACCTGTGAATCCGTTCTCATTTGGACGACCAACGTGGAACATTACAGATTTTTTAGAAAGCTCATCACCTTTACGTAATGTGTCTCCCATCTTCTTACCGATGGCAGTCATTGCAGCATCCCAAGTCACGCGGATCCACTTACCTTCACCACGCTTAGAACCTGGAGCTCTTTGGATTGGGAATGCTAGACGATCCGGATCATACATCTGAGACTGGGCTGCATAGCCCTTAGCACAGTTACGACCGCGAGAACCCGGGTGTAACGGGTTACCCATGTACTTCTTAACTGTAAAAGTCTTCTTATCGATCCAAGCAGTTAGACCACAAGATGCCTCACAGTTTGAACATGCAGTCGGAACGATAGCATAGTCATTTACTTCGATACCATCCGGATTTTCTTCTGATCGTACGCCTTTACGGCCAATACCACCACGTTTCCAGTCATCACCATCAAGTTCTTTGAAATCATCCCACTGATCCAGTGGTGGATAAAATGCCAAAGAATCAGGAGTGTTTGTAAACTTGCTCTCATTCAGAGATTCAGCCAAAACATCTGTACTGATCACATTCTTAGCGATTGCAGCGCCTGCAACAGTAAATGCAGCGCCCTTAAGAAATGTTCTTCTATTTTCTAAAAACATTCATTGGCCTCCTTAGCTCATACTTAATAATTGTGGAATAACTAGCCATACCCATTTAACTACCCATAGACCTGCGATGGCAGATACAGATGCTAAAGTCAAAAGACCAGTTGATTTGTTTTGTACACTTAGAGTAACAAGGACCATAGGAACGATAAAAGCAAATACCTGCCCGATCCAGAACCATGTTGTCATCTCACCGTGACCTTTGATAAACTCTAAAGTAGCCGCGACTTCTTCAGCTTTCATCGGACCGAACACAAGTTCGCTCATATACAGGATAAAGGCTGCAAACGCAGACAGACCTAGGATAACAGCTAAATCACGTTTTGCTTCGTATGGAAGTTTCCCGCCCATAAGCAGTGTCGTCGCTGAACCTGCAAGTGTCGCTGCAAGGATCATCTGAGCCGCTTCTGTCGGCATCTGCCATAATTCACGAGCTGTTGACTGAGCCATAAGTCCCGCAGTATAAAGTGTAACAGGAACAGCAAGGATAGTCGTCCATGTCAATGCTTTGTCAAATGCCGCGTTGTCTTTCTTGATGAATGAAAGGTATGCCAACAAGAAGATCATACCAACAAACGCAGTCGCTAGGAACGAACCGATAGTGATCGCTGATGTCCAGTGCGGGTGGAAAAAGATATGCCAGAATCTAAAGATCTGGTGTAGATCGATTACCGTAAAGAACAAGAATACGTGAATAGTCACGATAGATACGACTGTCAGTGGAAAACGTAAATAAGCCGCTTCGTTCGGATACTTCTTGATAAGATAGAAAAGCATAAAGATAACACCGGTACCGATGCTCTTTGCCCACATATTCATAACGATGATCCAACCCCAAACGATACCCGGAAGTCCAACGTCTAGAGTAACAACTGCGTGAGTTGCGTCAAGTGCTACAGAATGCATTAGTGGTGTCCTCCTACAGGCATTTTAGTCGTAAGTTTGTTGAAAAGACTATGACCTTCTGCACGCTCAGATGCAAGTGGGTTAAGTGTTACATTACCACCGCCTACATAATAGTGATGAGGATCTGTACCCTTCTCAGGTTTACGTACTTGTACATCGCCCTGGTTTTCCATGATATAACGGCTGATATTTGAAGCAGGGTCTTCAAGGTCACCAAAGATATTAGCTTCAACTGGACATGCTACAACACAAGCCGGCATCAAGCTTGATGCGATACGGTGGGCACAGTATGTACATTTGTCTGCAGTCTGAGTCTCTGGGTCGATATAGATAGCACCATATGGACACGCCATAACACAACCTGCACAACCGATACAACGTTCTTTATCGATATTTACAATACCGTTCTCGATATAGTGAAGTGCACTAACCGGACAAATACGCTCACAAGGTGCATTAGCACAGTGATTACAACGTAACGGAGTAAATGTACGTTTTGTCTCTGGAAAAACACCTACATCTACATACTTGACACGAAGACGCCATGTGCTCAACGGCACCTCGTTTTCGACTTTACATGCGATTTCGCAGCCCTTACAACCCATACAAAGGTGCAAGTCTACTAAGAAGCCTAACTGCATTCATTCTCCTCCTAGTTTAAGATTATGAACTTATCGTGATTAGCTGTACTAATATTTAAAAGAAGTATCTCTTATCTCAACCGAAACAAGGAACTTTCCTAGGGGGATGATAGCTTAATTAGTCTTATCTGAAACTAAAGAAAATAAAAAGATTATCAGAATTTGCAGTTAATGTGTAAAATAAGAAATCCTTGAGAAACTACTATATTTTTGTTGATTTTACTGTAATTGGAGAGTTTGCTCAGGCAAAAGCCTGAGTCTAAGAAAATAAGAGCGTATACGCGGATACTCTTCTACTCTTTTGTCTCACTGCCAGAACTCTCTGCTTCATCAACAAACATCGACGGATCAGCTAAACACTCCATTCCGTCTGCGTACTTCTCGATGCCGCCGCCATGCTTATAGACGACATCGCCTCCGATAAACCCCTGATACGCCACCAAAGACGAAGAAGCCAGCAAACCTATCAGTACTATTGTCTCCAGGATGACATTTCTTGCCTTGCACGCTATATATTTGGCGACTGCAAGCACGATGGTCAACACCATCAAGTAAAAACCAAGCTGCTTATGCTGTTTCAGAAGAGCTTGTCCTTCTTCGCTCAAAAGAGGATAGACATCTTGCCCTTGAACACCGCCGGTATACCAGGCAGCGACCATAAAAAGGGCTGCTACTATCAGAATGCGTGCACCCCATTGCGAGTAGAGGTATTGGTTCGTGAGACTGTAAGCGATCTGAAAGATCAAGGCTACCATAGGCAAGACAATTGCAAAGTGTACGAGAGGAGGATGAAGAAGTAGTGTTTCCATTGTTTATTCCCTTAGCTCTAAAGAAAGAGAACAAAGACTCTTTCTTTAACTGTTTTTTAGACGAACCCTGACAGACTGTTCATGTGCCGTCAGACCTTCTGTATTAGCCATGATAGCACAAGCTTCGCCGATTTCGTTGATAGCATCGGCAGAAAAAGAGATAATTGAAGATTTTTTCATAAAATTCTCAACACCCAGCGGCGAATAGAACTTAGCCGTTCCTCCCGTAGGAAGTGTATGGTTTGGTCCGGCTACATAATCACCGATTGCCTCCGGCGTGTTAGGACCCAGGAAGATCGCACCCGCATGCTTTATCTTTGCAAGCAGATCAAAAGGATTGGCTGTCACGACTTCGAGGTGTTCAGGAGCTATCTCGTTCATAAGTTTGACGGCTTCTTCCATGTCTTTTGTCACGATGACGGCACCGCGGTCTTCAATAGACTTTCTTGCGATCTCTTCGCGCGGCAACTTCTTTAGCCATGCTTCGATCTCGACTACAGTCTCATCCGCAATACGCTGTGAAGGAGTGATAAGAATTGAAGAAGCCATCTCGTCATGCTCTGCCTGAGAAAGAAGGTCTATCGCCAGGTGATTCGGATTGGCTGTCTCATCCGCGAGGACACCGATCTCGCTCGGCCCTGCGATCATATCGATGTTGACTTCACCGAAGACAAGTTTTTTAGCCGTTGCGACAAAGATATTTCCCGGTCCGGTGATGACATCGACCTTTGGTATGTTCTCTGTCCCGTAAGCCATAGCCGCAATAGCGGAAGCTCCGCCGACTTTAAAGACATTGGAGACGCCGCATAAGTGACAGGCAGCCAGTAAAAGGTGATTTGGTTCGTTATCCGGCGTCGGCGTGCAGACGATAATCTCTTCTACGCCAGCGACCTGTGCCGGGATGACGTTCATCAGAAGTGATGACGGATAGGCGGCTTTTCCCCCTGGAATATACAGACCCGCTTTATCGACAGCTGTGACTTTTTGTCCCAGGATAGTCCCGTTAGCTTCTGTATCAAACCACGATTTTGGAAGCTGTTTCTCATGATAGACTTTGATGCGATCATAGGCAAGATGCAGTGCAGCTTTTAGCTTCTTATCCAAGGCATCATAGGCTTCTTTCATGATCTTAGTGTCGATCTTCAACTCATCATCGGTCTTAGGCGACCAGTTGTCAAACTTTGAGATATGGCGTTTCAAAGCAGCGTTCTTTTCTGTCTTTATCTCTGAGATGATTCCGTTGACAATACCTGAGACATGCTCGATGTCCATCTTGCCTCGTCCTAAAAGTTCTTCAAAAGCTTTACCGAATGCTGTGTCGGCAGTAGAAAGGATTGTCATAATCTCTTTTCCTTAATAAATAATTATCGTGATTATAACAAAAAATGGGGATAAAAACAGGAAAGGCGTTTATAGCCTTTGCACTTTGTTCTTATTTTGCAGTCCAAAGAAGCGGGTCTACCAGCGTGAGACCAACGCTACATTGACTCTCGCAGCTGCCGGATACGTGGATCCGTCTACTGTGTTTTCTTTGCTGGACATCTGTGCCGAGACATCAAGCTGAAAGAAACTCGGTCCTACAGAAAGGCCGGCAGTATAGATCGTACCTTCTTGTGCACTTGAAAGATTGTCCATCAATCCCCCTCTTAAAGAAGCCCAGCTGACAGGATGCCAGTTTAGCCCGCCGCCGATGTATTGTGTCTTATAGGCCTGGCTTGTTGACATAAGAAGCGTATCATTTTCAGTAACATCATAATCGACTGCAAATTCCAGGCTCTCAAAGATGTCATATGCCAATCCCACACGTACCATCGGATCGACTGCTATCTTGCTTCCGTCAATACGGTCGAACTCCGGCTTGTTAAGGTTCTTGCCAACAAGACCTATGCGAAGTCCTTCGCTGAACTCAGGCTCATACAAAAGTCCAAGGTCCACGCCAAAAGTCGATGTCTTTTTCTCTGTCGCTTTTAGTCTGTCTTCCATATCGCCAAACTCTGTGTCTACATTTATCTGCCCATTGTAAGTCGTTCCCTGCATGAACTTGAAAGATCCCCCAAGCGAGATATCACCTATAGCGGTCTCAAAAGCATGGCCGTAGCTTAACGGCACCTCCGCAATGCTCAGTGTATCAACATCCAGGTAGGTAAGCCCATTGTTCACTGCATATTCTAAGGAAGTGTCATTATATGCTGTAATACCGACATCCGTTGTAGGTGTGGCACTCTCAACATCATAATATTGACCTCCATTTTCGAAAATCAACTTATTATGCGTCTGGTCGACCACAGTTGAAGCCGCGATCTCGGCAGTACCTAAAACGCCTACAGAAAAAGAACCGATCTGCGCACTCAAGTATGCATCTGGTGTCACCAGACCTCCCTGCCCGTCCATGCCGATAATAATATCTCTGCTATTTCCCAAAGTAACAATATCTGCAGGTGTCAAAGTGGTGTAATCAGCATTAGCCCTATCAATAAGTTCGGAAAAACCGGCATCATCCAGTTTGCTTACACTTTCGACTGCACCGTTGTCGACATAGCCTATACCAACACCCAAAGCGATCTCGACATCGCTGTCCGGCTTGGAAAGCAAGGCCGGATTATAATAAGAAGCCAAAGCATTTTTTGAGCTGGCGACACCAGAACCTCCCATAGAAGAAGCTTTGTACCCTATCGGTGCAAATGATTGTGCCTGAGCACCCAGGTTCAGCAAAGACATCAGACCTACTGATAAAATGATTTTGTTTTTCAACATACTTTCTCCTCTTATACGTATTGAAAATTATTATAGCATAGCAGGATGTCTTTTAACACGCTCAGCCAACAATCACATCCATTGCGCAAATGAACTGTTATAATATTCCAAAAAGAAACAGTATAAGTCGATCAGAAAACAATTTTACAAGGGAAAAGTCTCAGCTTGGCAGAAGATCTTGTACAAAACACCCTTCCCTAGAAAAGCAGGACCAATGAACAATATCTTTATTCCGAACCAGAGCGATCCTACAAAAGAACAGTTCGACACCCTCTTCCAGACGCCAAACCTCCATATCGAAAAGATAACCTCAAACGAACAGGTATCAAGCGAATGGTATGAGCAGGAGAGAGACGAATGGGTGGTACTTATCGAAGGAGAAGGAGAACTTCTCTTTGACAACGGCACAAAAGTCAAATTAGCAAAGGGAGAGCATCTTTTTATTCCCAAGATGCAAAAGCACAAGGTCATCTACACCTCATCACCTGCGATTTGGCTGGCAATTCATTTCAAGGCTGAACAATAAGATTTTCCATTCATCGGATTGTCAATAATCCCATCCGTGCATAAGAACTTTATAGGGACACTCATCGATCGGTAGCCATCTCTGAAGGTTTCCGCCTTTGTCACGACAAAATGCAGATGCGGACCGGAAGTCCTTCCTGTATCCCCGGAAAGAGCCAATAGTTCTCCTCTTTTCACGACATCACCAAGCTTGACTTTTACACTCTGTTTTTTGAGATGGAAATAACGTCCAAGTGTCTTATCTGAATGTTCGATGATTATATAGTTAGCGTAATCGCGCATATTCAGGCTCATGCCATGTTGATCATGCTCTTGTACCAGTTCAACAACTTTTCCTCCTCTGGCCGCATACACAGGTGTTCCGATATCCATTGCAAAATCAACAGCATATTTTGCATTTCCTTTATGGGAAGTATTGCCGTTGAATCCCTGAGAGACCCTTTGAGTCTCATGGAAAGGAAGCGCATAGATAAAATCCATGTCCGGCTGTGAATCGATAGAACCTTTTGACCAGGAGATGTGAGAAGTGAAATGCCCTACATGCTTTTTCTTGTCGATGTTTTTAAGCGTCAGGGCCTTGACTTTTTGCCTTGCATCCAATACCAGTCTATACGGCAGGACAGACTCTGTCTCATACCCTTGTATGTTTTTTATGAAAAGCGTGCTGCTGACATGCATCTCAAAAAGGTTCTCCACATAAAAATCGATATCTCCACCATTTTCCTGAGCATACACGATTACCCCGCCTTTCTTCTGTGAGACTAAAAGTTTACGGAGCTTGGCCGCTTCCGCTTTGGCAAGCACCTCTTGATAGGCCTTATACTCCTCTTGCATCTTTTGGGTGATGGCATACGAGTATTCATCCAGTTCTTTTTCCTGCTGAAATGCTTTGAGCGTAGGATTGCCGGCAATGCCTTTAAGACCCTTGCTATAAAGGAGGACTTCGTTTTTAAGTTTAGAGTTAGAGACCAGAAAACGTTCTCCCTTTTCGATCAAGAAGAGAAGATAATCAGCCTTATCTTGACGGATGGCATCAGAGACCCGGCTAAAATAGATGGCCTTCAGAGCATCGCGTTTATCTTGCAAAGCGCGTAAGGAGCCAAGATATTCACGGCGGAATTTCTCTTCCTCACTGCCGATCTTTTCAATCTCCTCATCCAGCCGGTAACCCAGAGTGAAACTGTTCTCGACCGCTTCCTTATACCGTTCAAACAGAGAAGTCTTCTCTTGAAGCCGCGGGTCATGAAAGATCACTTCAAAAAGGGGAAGTTCAATCTCTATCGCACTGCCAAGATGCCCATAGGCCTGTGGTGCCTGTGACCAAAGGATCAAGGGGAGGCAGAGCAGACAGATGACACCGAAAAAGCCCCGCATAACCTTGCCTAGACTTTCTTTAAGGGTGAACCGGTCTTGTAAGGCACCTTACCCGAAGGGACGACCTTCGAGGCATCTTCCAGATGTGTCTCCTGGTCGTCAAAGAATATGTGTGCCTTGTAGGCTT
>JBFEIF010000092.1:0-8900 GCA_041553795.1 Sulfurimonadaceae bacterium | reverse complement strand
CTACCGGCTGACCATCCTAAGTTCCAGACTTTCATTAATAAAGATATGGCTCAGATAGATGACAAACAAGAGCGGAAAGAAAATCCCTACAAAGGGTATCAAGGTCAGAAGGTACATCAAAAAGGTACGAAGACGGATCTGATTGCCGACAATGGCCTTTATCTGAAGATACTCTTTTTTGGTGTTCATGCTTGAACTTACATCAAAGACCAGCATCTTATGAAAGAAGTAATAGGCCGGCAGATTGAAGGCGATGATGTTTAAAAAAGGGATGAAATACAAGGGTATCAGGATGATATACAAGAGCACCATGATCGCAAATGATCTGAGGGCAAACCATAATACATATAAAAAGCTGCCGTGTCCCTTTATCTCAAAAGGGGGATAATGGCGGGATTTGAGTTTTTTGATGACCAGAGGCGTGAAAAAGCCTACGATAAGAACGGCGATGATGACGGCCAGGATCAGGATAAAATAACTGGCGATGAGAAAGACGACTTTCTCGATGACCCATCGAAGATATTTGTTCTCCATCATACTGAAAAGCACTTCTGAAGTCTGCAGTGATTCAAAGATATCCATCGGGTTGATATCAAGGAATGAACTTTTGGTCTGGTTGTCATCAAAAGTGATGTTGACTGAACTCTCTGTGCGGCTTTGCGTCGGTGTGGAATATTCTGATGTCGTCTTTTCGATATGGACGGTATTGATCTTGTCGTTAAGGAACTGGGCACCGTATCCCAGGATACCAAAGAGTATGACCAGGGTTATGATCAGCGGCATAAGGGCCAGACTAAGGAAGTAGGGGGTAAAAAAATCTTTTAATGATAGGGTAAAGAGGTTCTTTTTTTTCATCATGACAAGTGCTCCGGTTAAAGTTAGACTACGGTGAATACAGGTATCTCTGCAAGAGATTTTCGTTTTAGCTGAAAGGCCGATGACTGCAGTCCGCTGGTGACATACAAAAGGGTCTTCCCCTTGATGTACAGGCCCTTATAGTAGGGCTGGTATTTTTTTAAAAGTGCATGAAAAGGGTAGGCATCGGCATTATGGGTATGTCCGCTGAGCATGATGTCGATCCGGTACCCCTGCACAAACTGGACATCCTTGGGCTGATGCGCTATCAAGATGGTGCTTACTTCTTCTTTCAGACTTGAGAAGAGCTCCTTTATGGGCCGTTTGTGCGCTTTTATCTTTGAAAACCTGTCCGCAAGACCAAGGATCTGAAGCGGGGTGTTGTTGATGATAAGGTGGACACAGCGGTTGTCTATACAGGCAATGTCGCATGCAACCAATTCCCGTTTTAAGGTGTTGAGTCCATAAAAAAAGTCATGGTTTCCACTGACATAATAGGCACTAGCCTCAAGCTCTTTAAAGACGGAGAGCTGAAGTCTGAGTTTAAAGGCGAAGTTTTGGATGATATCGCCTGTAAAGAGGACAAGGTCAGGACGGAGTTCATTGATCTTTATGACGAGCTGATGCAGGTACCTTGGGTCTGTCTTTTTACCGATAAGAAGATCTGAAAGCTGTACAATGCGCAGTCCTTTCAGACTATCCGAAAAGTTTCCCGGCGAAAGCTCGATCTCTTTAAAGGGGAACTGCATCAGCTTGCTGCCTTGATCTTAAAGGTCTGAAGGCAGGAGTATCCTTCTGTAATTATAAAAAGAAAGGGTCTGCTCATCTTTTGCTCCAAAGTCTTTCGTTGAGTTTTAGTTCGCTGATTATACCCGTTGCCAACTGAAGTGTAGAGATATACTCTTTGACAAGGGAGTATTCAAGCAGGGATGAGAAGACCGTCGGTTCGAAGAGGTCCTTGTTGTATTCAAGCGCAAGATAGATCTGCTTGTCGACAAAACTTATGTGAAGGGGCACCTTGGAGCGTTTCTTAAAGTCTAAAAGACGTTTCATCATGCTGTGCGTCAGGATATAGCGCGCTTCTATCTGATGGGTCCCGTAGACGACAAAATGCTTTTCAAATTCCGGGTCATCCATCTTGACAAGCTCTTCTTGTGCCAGATTGTATTTTTGCAGCCATGAGCCGATCAGTTTGCCAAAGGTCTTTTCAGCCTTGTCGGGAAACACAATGGTCTCACCTTCAAAATACTTATTGAAATCGGCGATGATAAAGAGCCCCTGAAAAATAGTGTGCCAGGATGAACGGCCCTTTGAGTCACGCGATTCGTATTCGGCATGCACATCCGAGAAACGGATCTTGACACCCTCAAGTTCGCCTTGGACAAGATCGTTCCCGCTATAGCGGTCTATCCCTTTTTTGAAGAGTTTTGAACGTTCGAAATATCCCTGCTGGATATGCAGGTTTTTACTGTAGTGCAAAGAGCTGTCGATCTGGTTGATAAGCGGATGGATGATGCTGTCTTTAAATTCATGCGAATAATCCCTGCTCATCACTTTTTTCACCCACATAAACAGAGCCCCGCCTATAAACAAAGGGGCGAAGTCTGCTTCCGAATGTGAATCAGAACTGTTAAATACGGCATAGGTGATGAGCAGGGATAGCGCGCCGATTGCGGCTGCGACATAGACCAGCTTCCTTGCCAATGCTTTGCGGTCGGCTTCGAGCCGCTGCAGATCAGGATGAAGCTCATTATAGAAAAAGTCGGTCAGTTCACTCAGTTTGCGCATCAGTTCTTAAACAGCTCTTTTACGTTGACGTTTTGACGTTCGGTTTCGGCTGTCTCAAAGACTGCCTTGCGTGTGAAGTGCATCATATTTGCCATGATGTTGGTAGGGAACATCTCAATGCTGTTGTTGTAGTCCGTAACAGCCTGATTGTAGGCTCTTCTTGCCGCAGAGATCTGTTCTTCGACTTCGTGCAGAGTCCGCTGCAGGTGCATGACGTTCTCATTGGCTTTGAGGTCAGGATAGTTCTCGACAGCCACCATGATAGAACCCAGAGCACCGCTCATCTTTTGGTCGAGTTCTATCTTTGTCTCATCGGATATATTGGGTTTCATTGCCTCGGAACGCCACTGCGTTATTTTTTCAAGAAGCCCTTTTTCATGGGACATGTACTGCTGGACAGAAGCAACAAGATTGGGGATAAGATCAAAACGCTTCTTCAATACGGCATCGACACTTCCGAAGATGTTTTCGACTTCATTCTTACGTGAGATAAGTGTGTTATACATCAGTACCAGGACAAGCGCTACAAGGCCTAAGATGATCCAAACTGTCATTATGATCCTTTTTTTAGTTGATTATACAAAATTTAGATTAGTGGGACGTTAATATATCGATCTTTTCTTGCAAGCGGGTCTTTTCCCCAAGGTCTGCTTCTTTGTCCATCTGAACCGTGAGCCAGGCAAGAAGCGGTCTTTTGTATCCGTTGAAAGAGAGTGCATCGATAAGCTCTTGGATATTCTCCGAGTCGATAGCATCCTTGGCCAAAGCCGAAGCGATAAGACGCGAAGTAAGCGGTCTCATCTCTGTGAGTTCTTTGTTGATCTGGAGAGCGTCTGCTTCAATAAAGACCTTGGCAAACTCTCTGTACTGAGGAGGAAGATAGATGATCTCTTCTGAAGAGACAGATGCGGCAAGAAGCTTTAAATAGGCATCCTGCGAGAGGTCTGGCTGTAAGGCCAAGAGTCTTTCAGCCTTATCGCATGGCTGAGCTTCCAAGCTTGCCAGCTGCATAGCACAGGAAGCCAGTTCGATGTCGATAAGTGTCTTGAGCTCGGCAGAGCGCGAAGCCAGTCTTCTGGCGTGTTCAAGGTCAAGTCTGGCACGTTCTCTCTTGTCCTGCAAAAAATGAAGTTGAAAGTTCTTTCCCATAGAAGCGGCATCATACTGCCACTGGTTTTCCGGCTGAGGAGAGGAACATGCGGCAAGATACAAAGAAGAGAGCAGGATCAGGCTTGTGGTCTTGATATTACGGAAGGATGACATCTTTTGGTACCTCCTCGTTTATTATGGCATTGACACGGGTCGATATCTCACCCATCTCGTCGATCAATACCTTCATCTCGTCTTTGAAGTAGCCTATGTCCTTGTCCGAATCACCCAGGGCCGCGACCACCTTGTCCATAGAGGCGAGTTTCTGCCGAACATCCTTCAGAATAAAAGAGAGTTCTTTGATGTCTGCTGAAGCAGGCTGGATGATATCCTTCCTGAGTTCGCTCACGCCTGAATCAGCATTCTTGACGATGGCGCGTATGTCATCGAGGGCAAGGTTGAGCTTGGCAATAGCCTGATTGAGTTCATCAGCACTTTGCTGCGTGCCTGTGACACTGGCCAGGATACTCGGAGATGTGGCCAGTTTTTGTGAAAAGCTCTCGATATGATCCAATGAGGTCTGAAAACTTGCATTTTTGTCGGCAAGCGAACCGCTTAGGGTATCGATGTTGCTCACGATACTTTGAAGTTCGAGTACGACCGGCTGGATATTCGTAATGATCTCGTTGATACCGTCTTTGATATGCATCCGCAGCAGGATGTCTTCTTCAAGAGGGGGATTGTCCATAGATGATTTGACCGTTATCTTGGCTTTTCCGATAAGGGGGTTCTCCAGGACAAAGAGTGCCCCTGAACGCAGCCATTTTTTGTTATGCTGAGGTACAGAGATGGTGATCAGGACCTGGCCACTTTCATGAAGACCCAGGTCTTTGACCTGACCGACTTCAAAACCGGAAAAGAGAATGGGCATCCCCTTTTCGATGTTCTCGGCATTGGAAGCGATGAACCGATATTGGGTATGCGGTTCAAACATGCCTTTTTTATTGATGACATAGACCAAAGAGGCGACGATAAGTATAGAAGTGACAAGAATAAACAGACCGACACTGAGTACTATCCTATTATACGGCATCCACTCTCCTCATAAAACTTTTCCTGATGCTTTAGGTCGATGATAAGGACCCTTTCGTGAGCAATGCCAAGCTTGTCCAGCGACCCAAGAATATTGTTAAGGTCAATCGCGTCACTCAAAAGCATAAAAGGTTGTTCAATGATAATTTTAACATCTTTTTGAATACATGCACGAATGAGCTGAACTAAAAAGATCTCCTTGTTGCTGCAGGCTTCATATCGCAGTATTGCCAGATTGTCCAAACCTAATAAAGAAAGTGCATCCAATGCTTTCTGATGTGCCTGCTTGCGGCCTATACGTTCATGTACCTGCAAGACAAGGGAGATGTTCTCCAGCATAGAGAGGTTTGAAAGCAGGGGCGTGAGAGAAGAGACAAAGGTGTTGTTTTTGTCTGCATAGGCCTCTTCCATGAAGCTCTCGATCTTGTGTCGTGTTGCAAAAAGTCTTACATGTATTGGATCAGTAATAATATCACCTCGATACTCATGATTGCCATGATAAGTTTAACCATCCCGTTTAAGACGGCGATTGGAATACCGGTATAGCTCATATTTGTGTTCAAACCGGAATAGATGGGGATCAGTGTGGCAAAGAAACCAAAGAGCAGTGTCTTGGTGAAAAACATGATGATGTCACTGAGGCTTATCGCATGCACAAGGGTCCGTATATAGAGTTCAAGTCCTGTCTCAAAAAAGAGCAGAAGATAGAGATAGCCGCTGACGAGCATGACGATTCCCAAAAAGGATGCCAGAAGTGTGACGGATATGACCCCGGAAATAAGACGCGGTAAAAAAAGATATTCGATCAGGCCTATATGAAAGGCTTTGAGCGTATTGAGCTCGTTTGACACTTTCATCACAGCGATCTCTGTGTTGATGGCTGCTCCGGAACGAAGTGCGATAAGAAGGACGGTCATCAAAGGTGCGAACTCATTCAGGACCAGTGTTGTCACAAGCGTTCCTGCATGGTCCTGCAAACCGTACTCCAGAGCAAGGTGAATGATCAGTGCGATAAGGATAACACCCAGTATCAGGCCTATAAAGCTTAATAAAGGGAGTACCTGTACTGCCGTAAAATAGATCTGTTTGATCAAGATCTCATTGGTCGCTGAATTATAGGACTTTCTTCTCAGCAGTCTAAAGAGACACTGATAGGTAAAGTAGAGCGATTCATAAAGGATGTTGAGTATATGTATCGTCTTTAGACCCAGTCTTTCTACAAAAACACGCATACTCTTCCTTTCACGCTTTACCACGATCTTGTAATTATACCAAAAGCGGGGAACACCAGTCTTCACCTATTGTTTCAATCGGGGGAACGACTGTATTAACGTTGAGGACTTCAGCTGCTCATATCGATATATAATGTTGTTATTGCCGTCTAAAACCTTTCTATGCTATTATAAGCAAAAGGAATCTAAAATGGAAAATTATCAGTTTATCATTTCAGGAAAAGTCCAAGGTGTCTGGTATCGTAAGACGGTATGTGAAAATGCGCAGAAAAAAGGATTCAGCGGCTATGTGAAAAACCTGGATGACGGACGGGTCGAAGCCGGTGCAGCCTTGGAAGATGATGATTTTGCCGAGTTTATATCCATTTTAGAAGAAGGCTCTATGGGTTCACGGGTCGATAATATTGAGCAGTTCCAGAGCAATGAGGAGTTCAGCGGCGAATTCGAAGTCCGTTAGAACCTTTCATACAACCATGCCATTAGCGTATTCAGTTCCTCAGTCGACATCTGTGTCGACAGTTTCGGCATCTCCCCAAACTCAATAAAACATCCGATCCTGCACAGCCCTTTATCTATTGAAGGCGCCTGGATATAATCTTTGATAAAAGAAGTGACTACTGCCTGTTTGGAGTCTTCATCATCAACAGTGATAAGGATGACCTCTTTGAGTCTTTCGATGACAAGGTTCATCGGCGGGGCTTTGAGATGGTGTTTTTTTAGCTTAAGCTCACTCAGACTTATCTTTTCTTTGTTGTGACATCTTGCACAGTGCTGATCGAAGAGCGTTTCACCCGGCGAAGCATACAGTCCGTTAGACAATAAAAACAAAAGTAATAATTTTTTCATAATAAATTCTAACAATGAAGAATTGCGAAAAGATTACTTGCCTAGAGAGTGTCCTGCCAGATATCCACTTGCCCAGGCAAACTGAAAATTATAGCCTCCGCGTCGTCCTACTATATCCAGGACTTCGCCGGCAAAATAGAGCCCTTTACAAAGCTTTGACTCCATCGTCTTCTCATTGACTTCATCTGTATTGACCCCGCCGCCGCTGACCTCTGCATGTTTAAACCCATGGGTGTCGCTGACTTCAAAACGCCAATCTTTTATCTTGGAGACGATCTGCTTGGTCATCTTGGTATGGACCTCTTTGCCCGGAGTCTGAGTCGGTATCTTGAGCTCTTCGAGCAGGACCTTGCACAGTTTGATAGGCAGCAGACCCGAGAGTATCGTTTCTATCGGATGCGAAGGAAGGTTTTGCACTGTCTGCAGCAGCTGAGAGCTCAGGGTCTGCCGGTCAAATTTTGGAAGAAGGTCAAGAGCGATATCGACACTTTGGTAATTAAGCAGTGCCTCTGAGGCCATCTGTGAGATGTCCAAGATGGCAAAACCGGAGATACCGTACTTGGTAAAGAGGATATCTCCCGATAGTGTCTGCTCTTTCTTTGCATTGAGAAAAAGAGAGACTTCGGCATCAAGCTTGACCCCTGCCATCTTTTCGGGTGCCGTAGCATCGAGATGCAATTGCACCAGGGAAGGGTAGGTCGGCATGATGCTGTGCCCCAAAGATGATGCCAGGTCGTATCCTACAGAGGAGCCTCCCAGTTGAGGTGCGGCTTCGCTTCCCGTGCAGATAAGGACTTTGTCATAAGGTTCAGAGCTGTTAAGGGCAGTGTGAAGATAGAACCTGTCCGCTTTTTTTTCGATCTGTACGATCGCATACTCATTAAAGAGCTCGACTCCGCACTCCTTTGCATAGGTCTCAAAGCTCAGCGCTACCGATTTGGCCTCGTTGGAGAGCGGATAGGCGCGTCCGTCATCCAAGATATTGAGCATAAGCCCCATACTCTTGCAAAATTTTTGAAACTGCACAAAGCTGAAGTTGTTCAGAGCATAGTCGGCGAACTGGGGTCTTTGTCCAAAATAGTCGGTAGATGAGACCTGTGTATTGGAAATATTACAGCGCCCGTTTCCGGAAGCCAGTATCTTTTTTGCAGGCCGGGAGTTCTGTTCATACAGATGTACTTTTGCGCCTGCTTTGGAAGCGGTTATCGCAGCCATCAGACCGGAAGCTCCGGCACCGATGACAGCGATGGTTAAAGGAGGTTTATTACTCATACGAAATTGTACCCTTATTTGGGGAATTGTAAAATATCTATGGATTAGTAGTATATCATCTTGGATTAAAAGAAACCGATGTATACTTTTCAATATAAGGGGTAGTATGCAGAAGTTTAGTGAAAAATCTATCTATATCCTGTTTTTCCTTTTTGGTTTTGTCATCATTGTATTAGGTTTTAGCATCAGTTATCTCCAACAAAAGGCTGAGGTCGAACAAGATTTTAGAAATGCGTCCGAAAAAACACTTTTATATAACGAGACATTAATAAAAACACATATTTCACATTATCAGCGTGAGATTGAGACCTTGGCTCAAAGTCCTTTTTCTAAAGGTATTATCCAAAGCTATTTGAACGGGGATACGAAAAGAAAGCAGATCAGTATAGATTATTTACTCGATCTGGCCAGGGGACACGAGGATATGATGCAGGTGCGTTACATCTCTAGAAGTGGGGAAGAAGTAATCCGTATCGATCGTAAAGCGATAGGGAGCGAACCCTATACTCTTCCTGAACAGCTGCTTCAAGACAAAAAAGACCGTTATTATTACAAAGCGCTTTTAGAGATACCAAAAGGTATGACATGGTATTCGGATATTGATCTGAACGTAGAGCACGGAAAGATACAAGAACCTTTTCAGCCTACACTGCGTATCGGAATACCGCTCTTTCTTGACAACGAACGTGAAGGAATGATCATTGTCAATATCTTTATGCAAAAGCT
>JBFEIF010000091.1:0-9089 GCA_041553795.1 Sulfurimonadaceae bacterium | reverse complement strand
TTTACTTGGCTGGGCTCTGTCTCCGTGGACAATAATAGGGATCTTTGGAACAAGCTGTGCTGCAAGAAGCATGATAGGCAGAGACTTTGTCTTCCCGTCCATAGGATAACCGATCTCCAGGCTATTCTTAACAGGAGTATGCTGTACTCTCTCGTTCATAGCGTCAATAGCACCGAGAAGCTCGTCTTTACTTTCGCTCTTGACACGCCAGCCGAGCAAGAAGGCAGCGGTTTGCTCCGGGATAGCTGTTCCGTCAAGTATCATGCCCATGGCTTCGCACATCTCTTCTCGGCTGAGATCATGGTTTCCCTTTGGTCCGGTGCCGACAGCCTTTATAAAATAGTGAAAGCGCATCAGAAAACGATCTTCCCATCACTTTGTAATTTGGCAATAATGTTCTTTGCTTTTTCATGCCCGGCATAAGCAGCCTTGCGGCAAAACTCAAGGGCCTTATCCTGATCGGCTTCGCATCCGTGTCCCTGATCGTACATCTGGCCAAGATTGTATTGGGCAGTAGGAACATTCTTTTCGGCAGCTTTTTTAAAGAGATAGAAGGCTTTGGTGTAATCCATCTGCACACCGTGTCCCTCTTTATAGAGGACACCGAGATTGTTAAAGGCATCCATGTTTCCGCGTTTGGCAGCTTCTTCATACCAGAAAGCGGCTTCTGAGAAGTTTTGGATACAGCCAAGGCCCTTTTCCAGCATCATAGCTGTCTCGTACTGGGCCTGAGGAACCTCTTTAATTGCTGCTTGCATAAAGTAATCATGTGCCTTGAACATATCATGGGCGACGCCTTTCCCATGCATCATAAGGACAGCAATATTGTACATAGCAAGAGGATGTCCCTGCTCGGCTGATTTTTCATACCAGTAGGCGGCCAGATCGATATCTTCATCCGTTGCCTGAGCGTTTTGATACATGTAGCCAAGACTCGCCTGTGCAGCGGCATCCCCTTTTGCTGCCAGATCAGAGTATATGCTAAAAGCAGTTTTGAAATCACCCTTATTATAAGCCTTATGTGCTTGTTGAATCATCATTAAAATCTTTTATTAAGTGGTCACTGCAGTATGGCCAGCTTTGGTTTATTTTCTCAAGAAACATTTCGAGCGAATGTTTGTCTTGTTTTTAGAAAACACTGCAAAAGAGCATTTTCATTCTTACGAAAGTATATTCAACTCTAGGTTAGAAATTTATTTATTTGGAAGGCTAATTGTAAAACAGGCTCCATTCTCCGTGTTTAAGACACTTAAGTGTCCGTTGCAATGCTGTTCGACGATATTTTTGCTAAGATAGAGACCAAGGCCATGCCCGTTCTTGCTCTCTTTTGTCGAGAAATAAGGATCAAAAACGAAGCCGAGTTGTTCTTTTTTTATACCTCCGGCGTTATCTTCAATGGTGATCTTAGTGTTTTTGTCTTCTTGCTGTACCCGTATATCGATGTAGGGATCTTGAGTCTGTCGCTGAAGGAATGCTTCTTGAGAGTTCTTCAATATACTGAGTACGACTTGATAGATCTCGGTAGACGCATCATAATCATCTTTCATCTTGCACGCAAGGCTCATCTTGATATTCTGCTCCAAACAGGAGTTGTTGATGAGGGTTATCGATTTTTCGATAAGCTCGCATAGCGGGACACTGTCTGAAAGTGACAGGGGCTCGTACACTGTCCTAAACTCATTAATAGTATCTGAAAGTTCATGGGTGTATTGTTCAATACTGTCTACTTGGGCATCAAACTCTTCGGGATCGATCTCTCCCAGTGCAAGAGAGAGTTTAAGGTGTGCGGCCACTGCTGATATACAGGCAAGCGGCTGTCTCCACTGATGGGCCAGCATATTAAGAAGTTCGCCCATCTGTGCGGAACGGTTTTGTAAATACAGAGCTTCTTGCTGTTCTTGCTGCTTGGCCAGCGCCGATTCTATACGTCTCTCGAGGTCCTCATTCAGATGTGCCAGTTCATTGATCTGGTCATATTGAGCGATTGCTGTACGGATAGAGCTGAAAAGTTTCTCAATAGTCAGGTCAGTCTTTGATTTATAATCATTGATGTCATAGGTGTCAATGATCTCTTTTTCAGGGACATCACCGGGCTGGCCCGTGCGGATAATAATACGTGTGATATTGTCATTAAGCTGTTGACGGATAAAGTTTGCCACTTCCAGACCTGCATCGTTGGTCTCCATACCGATGTCAAGTAGGACAATGGCAAATTGAGGGCTGTCTTGCAGAAGTGAAATAGCTTCCTTGGCGCTGTAAGCAGAGACAAATGAGATTGATCTTTCTTTAAACTTGAGATTCTTCAACGCAAGTTTTGTTATCTCATGTATATCTTTATCGTCATCGACTATAAAGAGTTTCCATGAATCTTTTGTCTCAGGAGATGTAACAGTGTGTTCATCAGCAAAGATCATTTTATCTGACATATAAAATCCATCTAAAGTAAAGTCAAGAAGTTATCTTTGGCTTCATTGTACATTTCATAATCAAAAG
Source organism: Sulfurimonadaceae bacterium (assembly GCA_041553795.1). Taxonomy (GTDB): domain Bacteria; phylum Campylobacterota; class Campylobacteria; order Campylobacterales; family Sulfurimonadaceae. The sequence goes on along the minus strand of JBFEIF010000091.1, from coordinate 6,596 downwards.
AGAGAATATGATGTCTGAATTAGTTTTTTTTTATCAGCGATGTCTTCTATTCTACCTGCGCTGCTTCTTATTGTCGTTGGAGAATAAGAGTGTGCCAGATACTTGTTCTTCCATCTTTGCGGGTCTTAAACAGTAATTGCAATCAAAATATCATGGCATTCACGTTTAATCAGACATCTTTTTAAATCAGCATCTGCAAGTTTTATATTAAATATTTATTTAAATTATAAAGTGAGTTCTCATTTTTTGCTGAAATGGACTTATACAGGGTATAATTTCACTCCATATAATTAAAATTTCTCAACCTTTGAAATAGGTTCAGATAGGACTGTAATGATAAACTATGATGTGATCGTCGTCGGAGCCGGACATGCGGGTGTTGAAGCCGCCTTGGCTTCTGCGCGAATGAACCAAAAGACCCTCTTGGTCTCAATGTTGGCCGAAAATGTCGGTGCGACCTCGTGTAACCCTGCTGTAGGAGGTCTTGCTAAAGGCCATCTTGTAAAAGAGCTTGACGCACTGGGTGGTCAGATGGGCCTTATAACCGACGAGGCAGGTATACAGTTTCGTATACTGAATGCCGCTAAAGGACCTGCTGTTCGCGGGACTCGAGCACAAATCGATATGGACAAGTATCGGGTGATAGCAAGAAACATCACACTTACAACACCAAATCTTCAGCTGCTTCAAGAGACCGTTGACAGTCTGATCCTCGATGGCGACAGTGTCATTGGCGTCAAGACAGAGTTTATGAATGAATACGGGGCTTCCAAAGTCATCCTGACAACAGGTACATTCCTGCAAGGTATGATACATTTAGGTGAGACGAAGCATGAAGCGGGTCGTTTTGGGGAGTTTTCAGCTAAAAAACTTGGGCTTCAGCTAAGAGAACTCGGTCTTGATGTCGGACGTTTAAAGACAGGTACCTGTCCGAGAGTCGACAGTTCCAGTATCGATTTTTCTGTGATGGAAGAACAGCCGGGGGATGAACTGCCGATGCCGTTCAGTTTTCGTACGGACAGAGAAACCTTTAAGAAGGAAAAGAAACAGCTTCCATGTTTCATAACCTATACCAATGAGAACACGCACAATATCATCGAATCGAATTTTTACAGAGCACCTCTGTTCTCAGGTCAGATCGAAGGTGTCGGTCCGCGTTACTGTCCGAGTATAGAAGACAAGATCAACCGTTTTAGAGATAAAGACCGTCATCATCTTTTTATCGAACCTCAGACTATGGAAAACACAGAGTGTTATATCAACGGGATGAGCACTTCATTGCCGCCTGATGTACAGCGTGATATGATACATTCGGTCAAGGGTATGGAAAACGCAAGGATCGTACGTTACGGCTATGCGATCGAGTACGATTATGTCAATCCGACTGACCTGACTCACTCTCTCGAGACAAAAAAGATCAAGAACCTCTATCTTGCGGGCCAGATAAACGGAACGACCGGATATGAAGAAGCAGCTGCCCAGGGTCTGATGGCAGGTATCAATGCCGCTTTGGCGAACCAGGGGAAAGAGCCTTTCATCTTGCGTAGAGACGAGGCCTATATCGGAGTTATGATCGACGACCTTGTGACAAAGGGGACCAAAGAGCCGTATCGAATGTTTACCTCGCGTGCGGAATACCGTCTGCTTTTAAGAGAAGAGTCAGCTGACCTTCGTCTGAGCGACTATGGCCACAGTCTCGGTCTGATTTCAGATGAGGTCAAGGCTGATGTCGATCTGAAAAAAGCGCAAATTGCGGAAGGCGTCAAATACCTGACTGAAAATGAGTGTACGCCGAGCAAAGAGTTCTTGGAGTTTTTGACCGAGATCGATGAAGAGAAGATAACGGACAAGACGCTTGCGATTAATATTGCGGCGCGCAAAAACTTTACACTTGAGAAGCTGTTGAGACTTGAACCGCGTATTGCCAAGTTCGACGAATATGTCCAAAACCAGATCATGATCGAAGCAAAATATGCACGTTATATAGAAAAGCAGCTTAACGACATCGAGAAGATGAAAAAACTTCTGCATGTGAAAATACCGGAAGGATTTGATTTTACAATCGTCAAAGGTCTGAGCAACGAGATGATCGAAAAGTTTCAAAAGTTCAATCCGCCGACCCTTCAGGCAGCTTCTCAGATCTCAGGCGTGACACCGGCGGCAGTCGAGATCTTGCAGATCTACATTAAAATGGGTAAAAAGAAATAATAGTACAACTCTCTTAATTGTGCCCGCACGCGGGACTGTACCGTCTAGGACAGGCCTCAGCGTTGAGCCGCGATGAATAAAATGCATTGCAGGTTTCGGGTTTGGACCTATACCCCTTCATCTACTACTAAAATGACTTTTTTCTCTCTTGTAACCTTGGATATTGTATGCCTGAATTTTGAAGATAGGCCAAATTTAGATAAGATTATTCCTGACAAAACAAGAGATAAAAATTATAGGCTAAGGTCAGATGCTACAATGTAGCGGAATTAATTTGAAATGTTTTAAATTAATTCTTAATTAAATCATAATCCAGTATTATGTTTAGATAAATTTTTTAAACTAAAGCTCTATACTTTAGAAGTGACTGATCAGGTTGCCTTTGATTTGTAGATATATCAGACATACAAAAGTGAGATAAAATGGAAAAATCAAGCAGACGCGGGTTTATGGGTAAGGCATTTGGTGCTGTTGCCGGTGTTGGCGCTATTGGCTCTTTAGTAGCCATGAAGCAGTCTTGGGATCCTCTTCCGAGTGTCAAAGCAGCGGGGTTTACGGAAGTCGATCTTTCTTCGATCGAGGAGAACAAGCTTGTTGTCGAGAAATGGCGCGGGAAACCGATCTTTATCCTTAGAAAGACAGCCGAAATGGTCGCAGAGCAGGGTGAAGCCGAACTTGCACGCGACATCATCGTCGATGGTACGCATTATATGATCACGATTGGCCTTTGTACCCACCTTGGATGTATTCCGGCTTATAGAGAAGCGAAAAAAGATTTTCAGTGTGCCTGTCATGGTGGAGAGTTCAATGCATCGGGTATAGAGACAAAGTCGCCGCCTCCGTCTCCGCTTGTCATCCCTCCATTTAAGATAGCAGGAAAGAGTGTCCTTCTTGGTGAAGAAGGTCCGGAATATCAAAAAATGAAAGCTGACGGCGTCGTCGCTTAAAGGAAGGGGAACAAATGGCACATTTTGAAAAAGCGACCAGTGTTAAAGATTGGTTAAACCAGCGTTTGGCAATCGACAAAGTCGAAAAGGTCATGGCATCTGAGTACTGGATCCCAAAAAACATCAACTTTCTTTGGGCGATGGGGATGGTCCTTGCGATCACCTTCACATTGCTTTTGGTATCAGGTATCTTTTTGCTGATGTATTATCAGCCAAATGTCGAAACGGCCTTTGACAGTGTAAACTACACGATCATGCAAGAAGTCGGTTTTGGCTGGTTGTGGAGACATATCCATGCGGTTGCCGCATCGGTTGTCTTTTTAATCATCTATATCCATATGTTGACAGGTATCTATTACGGTTCTTACAAAAAAGGCCGTGAGATGATCTGGATCTCAGGTATGCTTTTGTTTGTGACCTTCTCGGCTGAGGCATTTTCAGGTTACATGCTTCCATGGGGTCAGATGTCTTACTGGGCAGGTATGGTTATCACTAATCTGTTTTCGGCAGGTTCTTTGGAACTGAACGGTGTAGTAGAGTGGATACGCGGAGATTATGTTCCGGGTCAGGCCTTCTTGAACCGTTTCTTCATGCTGCATGTACTTTTACTGCCATTGGCAATCATCGGTCTTATCGGCATTCACTTTGCAGCACTCCGTATCCCTCACGTCAACAACCAAGACGGTGAAGAGATCGATTTTGAAAAAGAGTCCAAGAAGTATTTGGATGGCGACAAGGCCGGCTCTAAAGTCATCCGTTTTGCCAATGACTTTATGTCCAAAGATATGTTTGTTGTCTCGGTTTTCTTGATGTTCTTTTTCTATCTGACATTTTGGAACTATGGTTTTGCGATGGACCCGGTCAACTTTGATCCGGCAGACGGTCTTGTGACACCGGCGCATATCTATCCGGAGTGGTATTTCCTCTGGTCGTATGAGATCTTGCGTCCTTTCTCAAAAGATCTTGGACTGATCGCCTTCGGTATTGCCCAGGTTATCTTCTTTGTTCTTCCTTTTATGGACAGAAGTCCGAATGTCGCTCCGGCCAATCGCCGCGGTCCATTCGCGATCTGGTTTTGGATCATGGTCGTCGACCTGATTGTCTTGACTGCGATGGGTAAACTGCCTCCTGAAGGTGCCTGGAATGTTATCGGTCTTGTAGCGGCATTGGTCTTCTTTGCTTTATGGATCGCACTTCCGTTTATCACTAGACTAGAAAAAAAGCTGTAAGGGACAATTGATGAAAAAAGAACTGTTTATTTTAAGTGTTGTTGTTGCCTTTTCCCTTCTAACATACTGGTTAGTCGAGCCTTTTGCTCATTCTCAGATGCACCCGCATGTTGAAAGCAAGGGCTTCACGTATCACGGGAGCACCGATATTGCTGAAGTCGACAATAAGATCGCCAAGATCAGAAAAGACATAGAAGCTGAAAAAGCTAAAGAAAAGCCTGATGATAAAAAGCTAGGAATGCTTCAAGCTGATATGAATGCAGCTGAAGAGAGACGCGATGCGAAAAAACTCTTCTGGGCAGATGTTGAACGTATTGCTGCTTTGACAGGTGATGCGACAGCTGGTGAGGCTGTTTTTGCAAGCTGTACAAGCTGTCACATGGAGGGAGCTGTACCCATGGGCGGTGTTGTGCCTCCTGATCTTAAGACTTCAGGCGCTTTGTATGACCGTAACTATTTGATCGGTCTTATCAAAGACCCGGCGATGGCATCGAATGTCGATCATAAGTTCTCAATCGTGCGTAATCACCAGATGGACAGCGTCAAATATATGGTAAGCTCTGATGAGGATATCGTGAATGTCATTGCCTACATGCAGTCAATAGCACCAAAGCACGAAGAGATCACACCGGAGATCGCTTTCCAGGATGCCTGCGGCCGTTGTCATGATGTCCGTTACAACCAGTGGACGATCATTGGCACAAAGCCGAGTTTCAAAGACAGACGCGACGAGATGGCTTTTGACATCAAACATCTTGATGCACAAGAAGGTATAACAGGCTATATGGGAAAACTTCCTCCTGACTTGTCTATGTATATCCGTTCTCGCGGAAAACACTATATCGAAGCTTTTGTAGAGGACCCTCAGCAGCTTCTGCTCGGGACATCTATGCCTCGTGTCGGTATCAATGCCGAGTCTGCTGAGAAGGTACTTGCCTATTTGGAAGAAGCGGGTGATCCGAAAGCTGAAGAACGCAATCGTATAGGAAAATACGTGATGATCTATATGGTCTTCTTTATTCTTGCGGCTTTCTTATGGAAAAAACAGATCTGGAGAGATCTTCACTAAATAAACTTCAAGGCATCCTAAGGGTGCCTTTCTTCGACAAAGACCCTTCGAGTAAATTCACTACAGTGTTATCTGATCAAAAGCGTATAAAGAACGATCCATAAAATACTGACAACTCCCGAAAGACCGATACTTAATCCGCTCATAGCTCCGCAAAGCCGGCTGATTTCGTAGGCCTTTGCCGTTCCGACTGCATGAGAAGTCGTTCCCAGGGCGACACCTTTGGCAATATCTGATTTTATATGGAGGCGTCTGAAAAGAAGCGGCGCGACTGCGGCTCCAAAGATACCTGTTATGACAATGCTTAGAACACTCAGTCCTACGATGCCCTCAAGTATCAAAGAAGCAGATATCCCGATCGGTGTTGTCATAGATTTTGGCAGAAGAGAGTGAACAAAGAGCTCTGAAAGTCCGAAGAGGTAGCCAAAAGCAAAGACGGAGAACAAAGCTGAGAGTGAGCCGATAATAGTACCTGTGAGTATAGAAAGTCTATGACGAAAAAGTTCTTCTCTATGCTCATACAGGGGGACAGCAAGGACAACGGTAATGGGCCCGAGAAAAAGATGGATAATATCGGCTCCTTTCTTGTAGGCCTCATAGGGAATGTTGAGACTTTGAAGCAAGAGGATTATCATGATGACGCTGAACAAAAGTGGGTTGACCCATGTAAAGTTTTTCTGGCGCTTTAGCCACCAGAACAGCGAGCCGCATGCAAGCGTGAGGATAAGGCCGAAAAAAGGATTGAAAAGAAGCTCAGGCATCTTTGACCCGTTTTACAAGAAGGTCGACTATCAATGCTATTATGCTAAGCATGACAAGGGCTGAGAAGACCAGCGTAGCAGAGATCGGGATGAGGTAGGTCTGCAATAAAGAGAAGGATGTCATAACGGACACACCTGCGGGAATGAAAAACAATGCCATATGTTTGAGGAGGAAGTCGCTGACACTTCGTATATCTTCAAGCTTCAGCCATTTAAGGCTAAGGGCAGTAAGAAGTATAAACATCCCGATGAGACTGCCTGGAAAGTCAAAGGGTAAAAGAAGCGAGATACCCTCTCCCATAAGATAGATGGCAAAGATAATACTAAGCTCTTTAAAGACTCTCATCGTATGTTACAGGACGATCTCTCTGTAGTCGCTGCG
>JBFEIF010000090.1:0-9266 GCA_041553795.1 Sulfurimonadaceae bacterium | reverse complement strand
TGGCATCATAAGAGCGCTGCATGATAATGAGTTGCGTCAGTGCCGTTTCAAGTCCCACATTATAGTTTTCAATATTGTTGTTAAGGACATTTCCATTGTCTTGATCATAAAATATAGGCTTACCGCTGTTGGCACTGACCTTGAAACGGTTGCCGCCAAGATTTTCAAGCCCTTGATCGTTCTGGAAATGGTAAATAGCCACTTTGCCTACTATGCTTGTTCTGCCGTTATCAAAATTGGCAAGTACTTCAGCATTTCGGTTTACTGTATATTTCATCAGGTTTCCGCCCAGGACACCATCGGTTGCAGATGAGGAGACTGAACTGGGTCCATCATTCGCGATAATACCGCTAAAGTTATTTCCTAAGTTAGCCGTAACCGGAGCTCCGTTGTTGTCTAAAGGAGGAAGTGTGTAGTTTAGGAGGTTACCAAACTCACCGAAGAGAATACTCCCGTTTTGTGTATCGTAAATCGTTGAACTGTCGGCCGTTCCCGTTGTCGCAAGAATGTCCCAGCTGCTTCCCACAGCAGGCTGTATCGCTGACTTGGTAAAAACAAGACGCAGATTGTTACGTTCGTTTTGAGGACTGATCACGGTTGCACTGGCTGCACGGGGAACATCTTCGATCCCTATGTTTCCAATAAAATCTGCCTGCGTCGTCGGTTCGGTAGGGTAGGTCAATTGGCTTGGAAAGATCAGAGTTTCCTGTGCATCTACATTTGAAAGCTGAAGAGTGTCAACGGGGGTGATCACACCGTTAGCCGTGTTATTGGCTAAAGTCCCTGTGACAAAATGACCGCCTTGACTTATCAGGCGTGTCGTGGTTGCTGTCTCTTCTGCATCATAAGGATAAAAAGGGTGTCCCCTTGAACCATCTGCATTATACGCTTCAAAATGAAAATCACCGGCACGAGTAAAATAGGACTCATTTCCCGGAGCGCTCAGGCCAAACCATCCGTCATCTCCTGCAATAGCAAGATCAGTCGTGTTTTCTGTCTGAACATAGGCCCCTGTTCGAAGATCCAATGCTGTTGCACTGACTCGTACGCCCATTCCAACCTGAGTCGGACTTACGGTACGCCCTGCAGTAATATTTTTTTCAAATAGATTGGAGAACTCCGTATCAGAGCCTTTGAAGCCGACAGTATTGACATTGGCGATGTTGTTAGCCAGAACATCGATACCAGTCTGAAAGGACTGAAGACCGCTTACGCCTGCATAGATTGCCTGGATCATAATACTTCTCCTGCGCTTATTGGTAGATTTCTTGGATAGACTCAAACGGTACGTATGAGGAACCGAGTTTCAGAAGACTTTTACCGTCTTCAAAGCGTACCGACTCGATCGGATAAGCACCGGCACGTGTCTTCAAGGTCTGACCGTCTATATTCGCATAAGAGGCTTCGACATAATAGACACCTGAATCCGCGGCATCGCCTCCATCGGTGATACCGTTCCAGTCAAAGGAGTAGACACCTTTGTCATTAGGTGCTATCGGGATCGTTTTGACTTTATTTCCGTTGGCGTCTTTGATCTCGACATTGCCGGAGGCGATGGCGTCAGGAAAGTAGATCTCGAAGGTCTTGCTTTCCCCTTGTTCAAACAGCATACCGTTGCTTCCTGTATCAGCGATCTTTCCTATAGCAGAGACTGTGCTGAACTGGGAACTTGATAGTAGGGATGATGATAGGGCTTCAAGAGCTTTGTTGGTGTTTTCTGAGGACTCCAGGGTGGCAAGCTGTGATGTTTGTGACAGGATCTTTTCCGAGTCCATTGGTTCTGTCGGATCCTGATATTGAAGTTCTACAAGAAGAAGTTTTAAAAAATCATCTTTTCCGAGAACACCATTTGGATTTGTCCCCGCCGGGGCATCTATAAGGTTGGTCGATGTCGCTATTGATGAAACTGCCATGATTGATCCTTTAATCTATCTATATGTATCGAGGGACAACGATCTCAAGCGCCGTTGCCATTTCCGTAAATTCGTCTTCGTAGTCCTGGAATTCTTCGTATATAAGCCCCGCATGTTCCTGCTTCTGTTTTTGTTCTTGTTGCTGCTGATGAGAGGTAAAGTTCATCGAAGCATCACCAAGCCCCTGAGCAGAGAGCTGCGCCTTGAGTTCATGCGAGTTTTGCATCATCACTGTCAGAGCGGTCGTATTGGCATTGATATTAATATGCACATTATTGCCGCGTTGGACAAGCGTTACTTCCATATCCCCGAACTTTTGAGGGTTAAGTTGCATCTTGATACGTGTAAACGGCGGTTTGTAGTTCTCGACGCTCTCTTTCATGCTTTGGGCGACATGGTGTATCAGCTGCTTTGCTTCGGCGACCTTTTGGGAAAGCTGCTCCGTCTTATTGTGAGCTATATGCTGGGTCTTGTCAGAACTTTTATCCAGTTCAATCAGGGAAACCGATTCGCTTTCGCCACTGTTCTCTGTCGTTTCACCATGCAAAAGAGCATTAAGTGCCGCATTGAAAAGCGGCGTTTTTCCTGCTTTGGCAGTCTCATCTGCGGATGCATCATCAAGAAGCAGCTTTGGATGAGATGTATTCTCAGCCGTTTTGTTTAGCAAGGCATTAAGAGGTTTCAGTGAAGCTGCATCTTTATCCGTTTTGGAAGCATCCGGTTTGACCAGCTGGCTTGTCGAATGGGAGAGTATGTCTTGGCTCATTGCTGCAGGCTTTGAAAGTTGAAGTAACTGGGAAAGTTCTTCTTTTGCAGCCGTCGCAGGGAGGGATTCAAAGTTGATAGCTTTTACATCAATACCTGACTTTTGTGCCAGTTTTATCAGTCCTCCAAGAGTCTTTGGCAGCTCTTTGATCTCAGTTTTTAGAGAGATCTGCTCTTTCAAAAAGGCTTTCGCTTCACCGATAAGCTGCTGCAGATCCTGTTTGAATGTCTTAAGAGGGAGCGCTTTGATTATATCGGAGTGGATAAGGTCTTCATCCGGAAGCTCTTCCTGACCTAGATTAAAAAGCTTTTGCAGAGATGATTTTGACGATGTCTTCTCTGCTTTTTCAAGGTTTTCCAGCCCATTGATGGATGCATTGGCATCAGCATCACTGGTTATTCCAAAAGAAAAGGATTTAAGTAGAAGTGAGAATTTATCATCTTTGCTATCGGCTTTGACGTTTAAGATGTTTGATAAAACTGCATTTGGTTTATCCGGTTTATCGGTAGATAGTCCAAGCATAGCTTCTCCTTTACAAAAGTTGTAAAGTAAGAAAGCAAATCTTATTCCATAATATGTTGTTTGATTTCAAACCTCTTGTTGATTATCCAGATATCGATTTTGTGCTTTTGACTGACATCTTCAAGTCTATGGAGATATTTGAGGTCTTTCTCCTGATCTTCCAAGATAAGCAATACGGCAGGCTTTCGTGAAGTCTTGGCTGCATAGTAAAGCGATTGTCCTATACTTTCTGCCCACTTTTGGGCAAAGTCAACTTCGATAGCATACTCATCTACGAGACAATCGACGCGGGTCTTGTCATCAAGGCGATATTCGGTAATGCCGCCGAGCTGCTTGCAAAAGTGCTCCTGATAGACCTTTTCCTTATGAAGATGTCCTGCCCAGAGACCCGGGGTCAGGCAAAGTATCAAAAACAGCAGCTTAAACATCAGTGTTTTTCATTGATAAGATTTGTGACGCAGGTCTCTATCATTGAAAAGACCTTGTCAAAGCCTTCAAATCCCGGGAAAAAGAAAGGATCGGGAACATCTTCATTGTTGTAGCCAAAGTGGCCCAGTTTGATGAGATTGTCTGCGCCCATCTTTTGCAAGTTGTCATAATTGCTTTGATCAAGTGCTACGATCAGGTCATAGATCTGAAGATCCGTCGGTACGATCTGTCGGCCTTTTTGCTGCGAGATATCGATGCCATTCACGGAGGCTACCTTGATCGAATTGCCGCAGGGTGCTTCTCCTATGTGCCAATCCCCCGTTCCGGCTGAATCGACCCTTATATCAAGGTTCCGCTCGGATATCAGTTTTTCTGCTATGCCCTGGGCCAAAGGTGATCGGCAAATATTTCCCAGACATACAAAAAGAATAGATTTCATAATAGACTACTTTATTTTTTTTCGTATTATACTTTGTTAAGCATATTTCGGACCTAATCGGTCAGTTGGCCAACAAAATCAGAAGGGTATGCTTTATGGGTTAGTACTCTTCGCTTTCGCCTATAGCTTTTACCCGTAATGTCGCCCAATAGACCCATGCCAGAAAGAGAAGCTGTAAAGGAAGCCGTAGGTATAAGAGCAAGGCTGAGTATTTTGGAAAGTATTCAGGATGAAGAGCCATGTGGATGTTGGCGGGGAAGATCATAATCAAAAGCAATACCAGTCCGTATCCCGAGATCTTCCTCGTTTTGCCAAAGAGCATTCCCAGAGCACCCAGTATCTCGAAGAACCCGGTTATATAAGAGAGTTCATAGCGCAAGGGAAGGTAAGGCGGTATGATGGAGACATAGAAGTTCGGGTTCTCAAAATGATTGATGCCCGTGAGCATGAACAGTAGTATCAATGAAAGCAGTCCTGCTTTTCTTAAAAGAGTGTTCGGAAAATTAAACATGCGATCATTGTATATTAAGTTTTCTTATAAAATAATATTAAATATTTTTTTTTAATGAATAGTTTTATTTAATTTTGACATTATGGTATGCTTTAAGCTACAAAATTAAACCAGTAAGGTCAACTATGTCATTTTCAAGAGAAACTTTTCGGAGCAAGCGACATGTCTAGTTTTGAATCCTTAGTCAAACGAATAGAAACATTGCCTCCTTTATCGGATTCTGCACAAAGAATTATGAAGCTGTATGCTCAAAATGAAGATGATGTAGATATCCGCAAGCTCAGTCGCCTGATAGAAGACGATGCATTATTGACAGCAAACATATTAGGCATGATCAATGACAGAAAGTATGGCTTTAATAATAAGATAACCTCGGTCTCACAAGCGCTCACGCTTTTCGGTACACGTATTATAAAGGGTTTCATACTCTCCTTTGTTATGAAGGAGCATATACGGCTTGACATGAGCCCTTACGGTGTTAGCAATGAAAAGTTTAATGACATGTGCCATCTTCAGGCAGCTCTTTTGTTTCAATGGTATATGGGAGTGGATGCCAAGAGAGCACAGATTCTGGTTCCCTTATGTCTTATCATGGAAACCGGCAAGGCTATCTTTGCACAAGAGATGGCATCAAGCGATTATGCCCATCTCTTTACCGAGGAGATATATTATGCACAAAATATGGAAGAGGTAGAGCATAAGTACTCGAATACTACTTCGTATTATATAGGCGGTCTGCTGTTTGAGCATTGGAACTTTTCACCGCGCTATGTAGAGATCATGAAGTCATTGGACTTTGATGATGACGGTTATGATGTGGACCAGCTTGATCTTGATATCTTGGATGTTATCCGTGTTGCCATCAACGTCAAAGGTTTTTTGATAAAAGAAAACCTGGAAAAAGCGGTAAATCTTGTCAAAGAACTTGGAATGGACGAGGCGACGTTTATGAAAGCGGCCTTGAGGATCAAAAATGCCTATGAAGACACCAAACGTATGAAAGGTATCAAATAAACAGCCTTTCAAGGCTTAGACAATTGCCTGTATAAACCTCTCTTTTACTTCTTGCGGCAATGCTCTTGCCTTACCGCTTTCGTAGTCTACAATGACCCAGACAGTACGTGCTTTGGCAAGAAGCTGTTCCCCGCGTTTGCATTCATAACATCGTGTTATCCGTGTGGGTGTGACTTTTTCTATCCAGGTCCGTATAAGCAGCAGGTCATCCTGATATGCCGGTGAGAGATATTCGATCTCGTGGGACTTGGCGACCCAGGCAAGCCCCATTTCTTTGCAAACGGACATTCCCCATCCCAGAAGATCAGCATGGGCTATAGCGGTTTCAATGAACCATTCAAGATAGCGAAGGTTATTCACATGCCGGATGTAGTGTTCCGGTTTTTCCTTGACTGTAAATCGATATTCAAAAGTGGGCGTGTTCACAGTTTTTGGACGATGACTCGGATGACAAGAGCGTCGCCCTGATGACCATTTCCCTCATCCAAAGGAACATCACACTCTTCAAGATAGAGTATCTTGCACCCTTTCATTGAAAATATCGATCCCATGGACTCTTTCGTATATAGAAGCGAAGGCTTTTTTGGTCCTCCGCTTTCTCGCGGGATCTGATCAAGTGAAAAGAACTCGCCGATGAAATAGCCTTTAGGGTTTAGGGCGGAGATCGCTGTACGAAAGGCTTTGGTCCTAAGCGGTTCCTCAAGATGAAGATAAGAGGTGACTACAGCATCATAGCTCTCCTGCGGTTCCCACTGTTCAAGGTCAAGCAATTGAGCCTTAAAGCTTACGCCGCGTCGTGCAGCCAGAGAAAGCGCTTTTGTCATTCCGATAGCGGAGGCATCAAGGGCAGTGACATCAAAGCCTTTTGAGGCCAAATAGACGGCATTCCTTCCTTCGCCCTCTCCAAGACATAAGACCCTTCCCTGTGGTGCTAGAAGGCCTGTCTTGGATTCTATAAAGACGTTTGGTTCAAAACCGTAAAAATAACCTTCCCGTGAGAATTTCTCATCCCACATCTGTCCAATCGTCTGTTCCATTATTTTTGGACTCCGTCAAGTACAGGGACAAAGACACACTCTTCAAGCTCTTCGGCTTGGAGTCTGTTTCCGATCTTTGTGAAACGTGTGATAACCTGTTTTCCGTTTTTTTCCATTGGGGCGACTATGATACCGTCCGGGGCAAGCTGATCGATCAGTTTTTGGGGGATATGTGTCGCTGAGGCTGAAAAGAGTATTCTGTCGTATGGAGCATATTGTATCCATCCTCCCTGACCGTCATCGGTACGGGTATGTATATTGGAGATACTAAGGTTTCGAAATCGTTGTTTGGCTTCGATCATGAGTGATTCGATACGCTCAATAGTAAAGACCCGTCGAAAGAGTTTGGAGAGGACAGCAGCCTGATAACCACTGCCGCAGCCTACTTCCAAAACAGAGTCTGCTCCCTGAGGAAAAAGATATTCACTCATCTTGGCAACTGTCAATGGTGAAGATATCCATTGGTTCGCGCCCATTGGCAGTGCATCGAGTTTATAGGCACTGTTACGAAAACCTGTTGGGACAAAGGCTTCCCGATTGGTTGTGGCTATAGCTTTATACACAGCATCGCTTAGTGTAAACTTGGCATTAATATCTTCCGCAAGACGGGTGTTTTTAATGGCGGTCATTCTATCTATCAACTATTCCCCTTGAATACCGACATTGATGTATCTGCGCATGCGGCGAATCTCTTGTTTGTCGTATTCTTTTAGTAAGCAAAGGTCGTTCCCGTTACGTATCGCCTCTCCAAAAGGGGAGATAATACCGCTCATAGCTGTGCAGTCAAAATTTGATCCGTCAGCACACATGACATAGCACTGGTTCATCACAGCCAATGCTTCTGTCAACACTTCAAAGTTCTCGCTGCGTGCTTTGCCCCAGCGCGCAGGGACTAAGATGATATCAGCCCCTTCGAGGTCCTGCCAAAACTGTTTAAAACGCAGTTCAAAACAGATCATCAGTCCAAATTTGATACCGTCGATCTCAAAGAGTGAAAGTTTTTCATCATTGCCCTGGGCAAAATGTTTATGTTCATCTCCGAGCTTAAAGAGCCTGTTCTTATACTGTTCATGTACGATCTTCTTTTGGTGCAAGACCTTCGCGACATTGCAGTAGCTTCCGTCAGACTGTTTTTCTATTAGGGTAAGGACTATTATCCGTTCCTGGCTTAGCGTCAGAAGCCGATTGATGGCTTTTTCGCAAAAGAGAGCAGCCTCTTCAAAGTGCTCGTAATCAAAATCAGTCAAACAGACTTCCGGAGCCAAGATGATCGAATTGTCGGGGGTTTTTTGGATCAGCTCTTCAAGGGTATTGAGGTTTGTATCGTAGTTGTCAGTCGTTTCAAATTGAAGGGTTGCTAGAAGTCTATCTGTCATTGTCCGGCCAAAGGAAAAGAGGCGTTCTCTTTTCTAGAAGTCGTCAAAATCTAAAGAACCTTTTGAGTAGTTTGCTACGGTTCCTTCGAAAAAGTTTGTTTTCTGGTCATTGAACTTTGAAAAGTCATCTACCCACTTGATAGGATGGTCGACATTATAAAGTTTTTCAAATCCGACGGCTCTGAGCCTTTCATCGGCCAGATACTTGATATATTGTTCAAGGATATTATTGGTCAGACCCAAGATCTGACCCTGTGTAATATATTGTCCCCACTGCACTTCCAGTTCTACTGCGTTCTCGAACATCGCATAGACTTCATCTTTTAGTTGATCAGTAAAGAGATCGCTGCGCTCACGTCTTAAGGTGTTGATGATGTTTTGGAAGAGTGTCAAGTGTGTCACTTCATCGCGCTGAATAAAACGGATCATCTGTGCAGAACCCAGCATCTTCCCTGCACGGGCAAGGGTATAAAGATAGGCAAAACCGCTGTAGAAATAGATACCTTCCAAGATCTGGTTTGCAAAACAGGCTTTTAGGAAGTTTGTCTCTGTCGGATTTTTTGTCAGTTCTGTAAAGACAGCTGCTATGGCATCATTCTTGTGTTTCAGTTTCATGTCTGAACGCCACAGGTTATAGATCTCATCAGTGTTCTGAGAGATCGAGTCGACCATAACGGCATAGGACTGTGAATGAAGGGCTTCTTCAAAAGATTGTCTTACAAGAATAAGATTGATCTCTGGAGACGTTACATAGGGATTGACATTGTCAATAAGGTTGTTTGTCTGAAGCGAGTCCATAAAGATCAACTGAGCCAAGGCCTTGTCGTAAGCCTGTTTTTCTGTTTCAGTAAGGTTTTTGTAATCCATGGCATCACGGGTCATATCGACCTCTTTTGGAAACCAAGTATTGTTTAGCATCATCTCCCAAAGATTGTAGGCCCATTGATATTTGATATTATTTAATTCAAAGATTCCTGTAGGGTTTCCGCCGAATATCCTTCGGTCTGAGACACTCTCTCTTGAATCAGGATTGTAGATTTTTTTTCTATCCATTGTCGATGTCTTTCTTTAGGTGATTCTGTGCAAAGTAGTCTTTGTCATTAGTTCAAAAATTATACATTATGTATGACCTATTTAATCTTTAATAAGGAAAGAATTTTGACTTTTTTTCGATACACTTTGAACACGAAAAAAAACATTCCCATCCAGGGCACTTCAGGGGCTAAATATGCTGAAAAAGAGTCGTTACATTTTTTCAC
>JBFEIF010000089.1:0-9589 GCA_041553795.1 Sulfurimonadaceae bacterium | reverse complement strand
ATTATAGGGGAATTTGTTTTACATGTCAAGAGGTTTTTTGAGAAATTTTGAAAAATATCAATTTTGTTTAGTTTTGCCCAGCTTTTTCTGTCAGAAAAGCTACCATTTATATGCAGATTGCCTGTTTAAAACCTTCCTAAGCTTATAAGCAGTATATCCAAACCAGGCCGATGCGAGTATATAAGAGATGATACTCCAAGCAGCAATATCAAAAGTCCCTTCCGCAATCCCAAAAACAATCCAAATAAGTACTACTTCCAATCCTTCAAAGAGAAATGGCATTGTATATGAAGGTTCTTTTCTACGCCTATCATGTGTCACATGCATAATAACCTCCTCCTGAACATTAATATACTTGTATTATGCTAACTCAGATTCACTTATAAAAAAATATACAAAATTTATTAATGCATCTCTTTTAATACACGCTTCAATACTTTTCCTGTCGCTGTTTTTGGCAGCTCTTCAAGAAAATAAATATTCTTTGGCACTTTGAAGTTTGCAAGATGCTGTTTTAAATATATCTTCATTCCTGATTCTGTCATTACCGGTTCTTCACTATCAAGTTCGATATATGCGACGGGGATCTCTCCGTTATGTTCATCTTTTATACCGATGACAGCCGCTGCTTTAACAGACGGATGCAGATAAAGGACTTCTTCGATCTCCCTTGGATATATATTGATCCCTTTAGAGATGATCAGGTCTTTTTTTCTGTCGACTATATAGATATAGCCTTCATCATCGACTTTTCCCAGATCACCGGTCCTCAACCAGCCGTTGATAATTGTCTCTTCCGTAGCAGTTGGCCGTTTCCAATAACCCAACATCACACAATCCCCTTTGACGATCAGTTCGCCAACTTGGCCGACCGGAACTTCAAGCATCTCTTCATCAACAATCTTAACCTGGTATCCATACAATGGAAGACCTATTGAAAGTGCTTTTTGTTTATTTACCGGATTGATCGAGACAGCAGGAGAGCATTCACTCAAACCGTACCCTTCAAGCATCTTCGCACGCGAAAAGATCATATTAAACCGTGTAAGAGTATCTTCACTTAAGGGTGCACCTCCCGATATAAAAGCCCGGACCGAATTAAACCATAGAAAGTACCATGGCAGTTTAGCTCTGACCAAGGCGTTATAAACATCCGGTATTCCAAGAAAGACCGTTATGCGCTTTAGTAATGTCTGTTTGATGATATTGCTAAATGGAAGAATCGACGGAATGATCACCAATGATCCTCCAATAAAGATCGGAAGTAAGACTGAGATTGAAAGCGTGAAAGAGTGAAACATTGGCAGATAGACGATAAATCTGTCTTTTTTAGTCAAGCTAAAACGCTCCTGTCCTCCATATAGATTGGAAAATATATTTTTATACGAGAGCATCGCACCTTTAGGGTGTCCTGTCGTCCCTGATGTATAGATCAGTATTGCCAGGTCATCAATTTTATTGTCAGCCTTAGACGCATCATGGAAAGGTGGAATAGCCATCGCGGCAGAGAATAAAAAGTGTTCGCCCTCAGTATCCGGAAGGCTGTCTATCCAGACTGTCTTCTCAAGACAGGATCTCGCCTGAAGATTTAGAGTCTGTGTCGCAAACTTCGAAGATGTAATCAGCATCCTTACCTCAGCATCATTGAGGATATAAGCATACTCTTCTTCTTTGAGCATGTTGTTGATCGGTACAATAACTCCGCCTATCTTGCTTATTGCAAAAAATGCGATCAAGAACTCTGAAGAGTTTGGTGTGATGAGAGCTATTTTGTCCTCTTTTTGCATTCCACTGTGAACAAGAAAACGTGCGAAACTGTCGACATTGTGTAAAAATTCAAGATTAGAGATCCTCCTGTCATCGATAAAAAGAAGTGCTTTACGAGGCTGAGTCTGTGCATTTTCAGTAATCATCTCATAGAAGTTTTGGTATTTATAGATCATTTATTACCTTTTTAAAGTCTATAAGCAATTAACAAAGGATTTCAACCATACTTTATTAACTGCTCTGCCCCGAAGGGAAAGAGTTAAAACTTGTATTCTACACCTAGACTAAATAAAAAAGCAGCTGTATTGCTGAATGTCCCAGTGATGCCATTATCATTATTCGATACACTTCTGTTCTCTCTGTCTGCATATAAAAAAGATGCTCCAACCTCTACTTTCTTAGAAAGTGCGTATCGTCCACCAAAGGAGTAAGCCATTCCATCGGAGTCAGGAAGTTCAAAATTCAATGTCTTCTCCGGAACAGGGGTCTCAAAACGAACTAAACCTGCCATCACCGTCCATGCTGAATCATACTTGTGTGTTAACCCCAGACGATAACTGTTAGTATCATCCCAGTTTTTATCAGCAGGCAGATCAAAAGCACCTATCTGTAGTAAACTCATATTCGACGTGTCTCCAGTGTATTCAAAGTCAAGTTGACGATATTTTGACCAATAGGTTTTATCATAGACAAACTCGACGGTAGTCTTCCCATTAAAAGTATATGCAGCAGCCAGATTGAGTGTTGCAGGAGCAGGAGCACTGACTGATACTGGACCGGAATAGGAACCAGCTGTCACCGGGCCATATGCAGAATTAAATAACGTCGCATCACCCTCGATATCGAGATCGACATGTGAACGGTAAGTCGCTGCCAAGACCAGCTCTTTCGATGGTTTATAAGTCAAAGCAAGGTTGTATCCAAAATCCAGACCATCACCACTCATATCTCGGGTAAGATTAGATGGTGTAGGTGCAGTTGATTTAACTATACCCTCCGAATAGAGCATTCTAACCCCTACACCAACTGATAACTGATCATTGATCTTATAAGAAACAGTAGGATTGATCTCGTAAGTCCTGAGGGTAAACTCTTCTGATGACATTTTTCCCGGTTGATCGCTCCAACGCTTGGAAAGCCCTACTGGAGAAGTCAAAGCCAAACCAAAGTGAAAGTTTTCTACCGCAGGAGAGACATAATAGAATGTCGGGACAAGAAAGTTCTCTTTTTTGGATGAGCTCCCAGATGAATCATTTACAGCTAGATTCGCATTTGCAACAGTCCCATCAAACTTGATCGATGTCAAATGAATGTAAGTCAGATCAGCTTCAAACGAACCATTACCCGTCTCAAAAGCCATATTCGCCGGATTATAATAGGAAGCATCCGCTCCGTATGCATTGGCAACATATGCCGATGATAAAGCAACTGCCTTTTGTGATTGTTCAGGTACCTTGTAGCCACTTGCCATTAAAGCCGTCGTTGCCGCAAGCGACAAAATTCCAATTTTGTTCATCTATATTCTCCCTAATAATATAAAAGTCTAATGTATGTAGCTTTAACGCCTAGACCTCTATCGAATAAAGCAGTCTGATCTCTTCAGCCCATATACTTTCATCTATAGTCTCAAGGATCAGCGGGATATCGTCCATTCTCTCATCATTCATGATAAAACGAAAGGCATCCAGACCAATCTTCCCTTTGCCTATGCTCTCATGACGGTCTACATGTGAACCCAAGTCCGGCTTGGAATCATTCAGATGCATCCCCATCAAATATTTAAAACCGACTATATTACCAAATTGTGCCATAGAAATATCATAAGCTTCACGTGTTCTTATGTCATATCCTGCTGTAAACATGTGACAGGTATCAATACAGACGCCTACACGGCTCTTGTCTTCGATCTTGTCTATGATGTGGGCAAGGTGTTCGAACTTCCATCCGAGATTGGAACCCTGTCCTGCTGTGTTTTCAAGGACCAGTTTCACACCTGAAGTCTTGTCAAGCGTATAGTTCATCGATTCTGCTATAGCATCCAGACACTCTTCTTCCGACACCTTCTTCAAGAATGAGCCCGGATGGAAGTTAAGACGGTCCAGGCCCAGCAGTCCACAACGCTCCACCTCATCTATAAAAGCAGTCAAAGATTTTTCACGCTTATCAAGTTCCGGATGCCCAAGATTGATCAGGTAGGAGTCATGAGGAAGCACATGTTTCGGTTCTATACCCGCATCTTCCAGCTCTTTTTTAAATCTGTCAATGGTTTCCGTGTCAAGATCTTTGGCAGTCCATTGGCGCTGGTTTTTTGTAAAGAAAGCAAAAGCCTGTGCTCCTATCTTCTTTGCATTGATCGGTGCATTAAACACACCTCCCGATGCCGATGTGTGCGCGCCTACATATTTATTACTCACATTTATCCTTTCGTCTTTGAGATCTTTATCATCAGTCTATTATGTTTATCTTTAAAATAGATGTTTCCATCTTCTACTTTGTAGAGTATATTGTACTCTGTACTTATTAGTCTTTGGATAAACCCCCCTGCTGTGATCTGCAGTGAAGCTTTCTCAAAGATAGGCCTGCCCAGCAAAACGTCCAGCAATAGATCATCCGGATAAGAAGGATGCAGATACTCCTCATTAAAAGCCGACTTTCTTAGACAGCCGTCATCAACACAAATAAGCGTGTCTATCTCGATACTTTGCACCAGTTGTCCTGCCGTGTAAAGATCGACCCGTACCTCATCCTTATTTTTGCGGATATAGCCCAGATCGGCGAATTTTAGGTGTGGGGTCTTGAGAACGATCAGTGTGCTCTCATTTCTCTCATACTGTTTGGGTGAACAAGCAGTCAGAAAGAAGAGACTAGCCCATAGGATAAAGGATGTTTGAATGAACTTCATCACAAGCTTTTAAAACCTCTTCGCTTAGATCTAAGTCCATCGCCTTTAGACTCTCCTCCAATTGTGCTGCCTTCGTCGCTCCGATTATCGTCGATGCGACAAAAGAGAACTGTTTGCTCCATGCAATCGCTAAAGTTACAGGAGACATACCAGCTTCCTTTGCTATCTTTATGTAGGCCTCCGTCGAAGCCAGCGTCTTTTCATTTAAAAAACGTGCAGCCTGTGCTCTAACGCGGGAAGTCTTTGAGCTTGCATAAGCACTGTACCGCCCTTCTTCAACAAAAGCATTATTGTATTTTCCGCTTAAGACACCGCCTGCCATTGGGGAATAAGGCAACAGAGAGATCTGTTCACGCTCACACATCACTTTCATCTCATCCAAGAAACGGCGATTTAAAAGAGAGAAGTTGTTCTGTATTGATTCAAACCGTTTAAAGCCTTTCATCTGTGCCGTCATATTTGCCTTCGTCGCACCATAGGCCGTGTCATTAGAAGTCCCTAGATAACGGACTTTCCCCTCTTGAACCAAACGGTCAAAGGCTTCCATCGATTCTTCTATAGGAACAATTGTATCGGGCCAGTGCATCTGATAGAGATCAATATAATCTGTCTTCAGACGTTTAAGGCTCCCCTCGATAGCTTTTGTGATGTGGTGTCTGTCAATCGCTGTCATCCCGTGACGAGTAGGCGGGACAAACCAACCTGAGGCAGCCCCTGCGACTTTTGTCGCAATGATCATCTTCTCACGCGGTTTCTCCTGCAGCCATTCACCGACCATCTCTTCGGTCAGACCGCCCAGCTCTCCTGATGGAGGAACCGGATAGACTTCTGCTGTATCAAAAAAGTTTACACCGGCTTCGTAAGCCTTGTCCATGATCTTGAACGCTTCCTTTTTATCACACTGCGTTCCAAAGGTCATCGTACCCATACAAATAGGAGAGACCCTCAGTCCAGTTCTTCCGATATAACGATACTGCATTCCTACTCTCCTACAAAAAATCAAAAGTATTTTAGCGTCTTTTAGATGATTTTCATCGACAGCTTAAAAACGAGGCTCTATGGAACAACTGATCCATAATAATTTTTTATAAGTAAAAACTAATATTAATCCTAATAAAATCAAGCATTACATACATGATACAAAGGTATTAAATGCTTAAACGTTCTGTCCTGCTATCTCTCATGAGCTGTTCTTTGCTTTTTGGGAATGCAGACTTAGAAGTAGAAGATCTATTTGAACTCTCCCTTGAAGAACTCCTGAATGTAGAAGTCACAACCGCTTCTCAAGAGAAAGAGAGCCTTCTTGAGACACCAGCTATTGTCTCTATTATCACAGCCAAACAACTTAAGAACTGGGGTGTTCATACCGTCTATGAGGCACTTAGTTTTCTACCGGGTATTGTCGTCAACGAATCTTATATGGGATACAGCGTCGTCACGTTTAGAGGGGTCACTCCAGGACTTTTTAACAACAAAGCGCTTTTTATGATCAATGGCCATCCTTCTTATGAACGGCTCTTTGGTTCCGGCCATACCGAGTTCATCCCTATCGAAGCTATCGAACGTATTGAAGTCGTCCGAAGCCCTGCTTCTTCCCTTTACGGTACAAATGCCGTTAGCGGTGTCGTCAATATTATCACCAAACAAGGGGAGAAGCATGATAATGAAGTCACTGCCCGTGCCGGAAGTTATGATCACTATTACGGTAACTTCAATCTTCATCAAACGAATTTTACACTCAGTGGCAGTGTCCAAAAGGACAAAGGGTATGATTATGGTGGTATTCCCGCCGAAGACCCCCTTAATAACGGTCCCCACATTGTCAACCTTGACTATCAAGATGACCTGACAAACCTCTTTTTGGATGTCTATGATGAGACATGGGGAGTAAATGCTGCCTATTCCAAACATGAAAAAGCGCGTTTTGGATTCAATCCATGGGAGTGGCTGAATGGTGTAAATGAGCAGGAATCTTTCTACCTTGATCTGAACAAACGCTTTACTGTAGATGACGGCGAACTCAATATCTGGCTTCGCTATGACTATGCAGACAAAGTCTACCATGCCGGCGAGTTTCCTTTTCCTGCTGGCTTTCCTCTTGACGGAGGGAAATCCTCTACCGAAACGACGATGAACAATACGGTTCAGCGCTACTCCGCCGAACTTCAGTACAAGAAACAAGTCAGCGAAGCATTTAGCTATGTTGTAGGTGTCACGGGAGAATATGATGAATCTACTTCCCTTGACTTTACCTATGATATCGATGGGACCCGTAACGATAACGGCGGGTTTACCATCTCTCCTCACACCACAACATATGCTGCTTATGCACAGGTAAAGTACCATTTTGATGAAGCGTGGGTCGGTATAGCAGGATTACGGGGCGAAGAAAACGATATGGCCGGGCACAGCGGCATTGTCCCTCGTCTGGGTCTGACCTACAGAGCTGCTGAAAACACTTATGTCAAAGCTCTTTACAGCGAAGCATTCAGAACACCTGTCTTTCTCGAACAATATGTCTATGTACCGGGATTCACTTTAGGCAATATTGACTTAGAGCGCGAAAAGATCAAAAACTATGAACTGGCAGTCGACTCTACCCTGGGTAAGAACAATAAGGTTCAAGTCACCCTCTACTTTTTGCAACTCGACAAAGAGATCACCCGGAGACCCCTTCCAAGCAGTACAACCACTGAATACTATAATGCCCCGGGGCGTGATATGTACGGTATCGAGGCTGAATGGCAGTCGATCATCAACCAAAATGTCGAATTCTCACTCAACGCATCCTACTCTGACGGTGAAGACAAGACAACCGAACAGCTCCAGTCAACGTTTGACGGAGATGCCCCTTTCATCGCCAACTATACGGCCAATGCTGTGCTGACCTACCGCATGAACAAGCAGTGGAGCAGTACTCTGTCTGACCAGTTTGTCGGATCAAAAGATTTTATACTTCAAGACGGTACAAAGGGTTCGATCCAGCACTACAATTTGACGAACCTGGTCCTTACCTACTCCAACTTTCCTTTTGAAGGCAGTCTTGCCGTCAAAAATCTTTTTGATCAGCAGTATACCTATCCGGAACCGGTCCGACGCAATATCCATGAACTACCGGGTGGGCCCGGAACCACAGCGTACCTTACCCTCAGCTATAAGTTCTAGCCCTTCTTCAGCATGGCAAACTGCCATGTTTTGGAGAGTTCTCTGATCAAATCACTATACTTGTCAGTATGAAAATCCACATTGATCTTGACTGTTTTTTTGTCTCCGCCGAACGCATTTACGATCCGTCCTTACAAGGAAAAGCCGTAGGTGTGGGCGGACGGTCCGATCAGCATATCTTTTCTAAAAAAAACACACAGCAGACCATGAGCCTTGCCAACAACGGCGCCTTTGTCATGAGCTTCTTTCAGGACAACCACTCGAGCGGGCAAAACGATTTAGCCCAATTTATTGATCCGGATGGGCGTATACGCGGGATCCTGACCACTTCTTCTTACGAAGCGAGAAGATACGGCATAAAAACGGGGACAACGATCAACGAAGCGCTTCAAAGATGCCCTCATATTATCATCAAAAAACCGAATATGAAACTCTATCAGAAACTTTCCCATGAACTCCATGATTTTTTACGGCTTCGTATTCCTGTTCTTGAGCAGGGCAGTATTGATGAGTTTTACGGTGACTTAGGTGGATGGGTAGAGGACAAAGACGTACCCTCCTTTATCAAAGCCCTTCGGGATGAAGTACACGAGAAGCTTAAGCTTCCGATCTCCATCGGCGCTGCACCCAGCAAATATACCGCCAAACTTGCTACCAATCATGCCAAGCCCTTTGGGGTACTGACTATTTTCAAAGAAGAGGTAGATGCCTTTATACACGATATCCCTATAGAAAAGTTTCCGGGAATCGGGAGAAAGACAAACAGGCAACTTCAAGACTATGGATTAAAGACACTGGGCGATATCAAAAATGCCAAAGAACTTTTCTTGCATAGGACGAGATCCTTTTGGGAACTCTATCTTAGAGTGTGCGGTATAGACAATACACCTATAGAAAAAGAACATATACGAAAATCGATTGGCATATCCCGGACTTTTGATCCCGTAAGAGACAGAACAGAAGCAAGACGCCGTCTTACCATTCTAAGCCGCCATCTTGCTTTTGCCATTATGCGTATGGAAGTCATCCCGACGACCTTTCATCTGGGTATCTCCTACGAATTGGGCTATAAGGGAAAATCCAATATCACCCAAAACAGGCTCTTTAGCGAGAAGTTCTTTAAAGATATTTGCCTAAAGCTTTTTAGCGAAGCGGACACCTGTCCTACTCTAAAGATCATTCGGATCAGTATATCAAGCTCGCAGTTTACGACGCACTCGCATAGAGCGCTCTCTCTTTTGGAGCATGAAACCGATATGGAGCAGCATCAGCTGACAAAACAGACAAAAAAACTGCGCGAGAAGTACGGTTTGGACACCTTGCGATGGGGAAGTGAGATCTAGTATTCAAGACAGATATGGTAGAATTTCTTATGGCAAAAAATAAAAAGAAAGTTCTTAACTTCTCGGAACAGAACATCAGTTATACGGAAAAAGAGCGGCATATAAAGATCATATCTTTTAATCCGAACAGTATGGAAGTAGACGTCTCGATCGCAGTTGAAGGCGAAAACAAAAAAGTGACAAAGCTTCCTTTCGCCCATCTTCCAAAAGAGATAAAAAAACTTTTAAAACCTGTTTGAAATACTACTATCAAGAACTACTGCTCATCTACAAGCTAAAAACATCCTATTTTCTCTTAGCTGTGCTAAAATTACAAAAAACAAACAGGACCTACCATGGCAGAATTTACAAACGTTACCGTAACACAAGCAGCAAACATTTATTTTGACGGAAAAGTCACAAGCCGTACTTT
>JBFEIF010000088.1:0-9675 GCA_041553795.1 Sulfurimonadaceae bacterium | reverse complement strand
GTCGCAGAGTTAAAGGTAACGGCATATTTCGCTCCGGTGTAATCGCAGAGGGATTGCTCAAAGGCTTCGACTTGCGCACCTTGGGTGAGATGTGAGCTTTTTAAAACATTAACAACGGCTTGGATATCATCATCATCGATTGACTGCGTGCTGTAGGGAATCATTTTTCCTCTAGTTCGGTTGATTTGATCTTTTCAAGAAGCTGATCTACGCTTAGCCTGATGATGTTATCTCTGGAATTATAATCAAAGCCGAGTTTAACAGACTTACCTGTCTCTCCAAGTCCATTTGTTGAAAAGTCTACAGGATGAGTGAATTGTATACTGGGCTGGATGACAAAATGGTCATCAAATTCGAGAGTGAGGTGAGAGTCCCCTTCGGCACACATCGCCTCATGCATTTTTTCCCCAGGTCTAAGGCCAACGACTTTTTGCTTGATATGAGGAAAGATTGCAGAGGCCATATCGGTCATTGTCATGGAAGGGATCTTGGGAATAAAGATCTCTCCGCCTTGCATGCGCTCAAAGTTTTTAAGGACAAAGTTGACACCTTCTTGCAGGGTGATCCAAAAACGCGTCATGTCCGGTGCTGTGATCGGAAGTTCAGTCGCTCCCTCAGCGACCAGTCTTTTAAAGTAGGGGATGACTGATCCTCGTGAACAGAGGACATTTCCATAGCGGACAACAGCGAATTGGATTTCTTTACCGCCGCGGATGTTGTTCGCAGCTACAAAGAGCTTGTCTGAAGCAAGTTTAGTGGCACCATAAAGGTTGATAGGGCTTGATGCCTTGTCTGTCGAAAGGGCAATGACTTTTTTTACACCGCACTTGAGTGCTGCATCGATGACATTTTGTGCACCGTTAATATTTGTCTTGATGCACTCCATAGGATTGTATTCGGCAATAGGAACGTGTTTTAAAGCTGCTGCGTGGACAACATGCGTCACTCCGTTCATTGCTTTTTCAAGACGGGGGAGGTCACGGACATCACCGATAAAATAGCGCATACAAGGATCATTGTATTTCTGTGCCATCTCATATTGTTTGAGTTCGTCACGCGAATAGATGATGATCTTGTTGGGTTTGTATCTTTCCAAAATCGTGCGGACGTATTGTTTTCCAAAACTTCCTGTTCCGCCTGTTATAAGGATATTGGCATCGTTTAGCATCTGCATTCCTTGCATAAAGTCATATAAATAAGCAAAAAATATACCATTACTTCTTTTTTATACCGAAATATTGAGGCCGGATAGTCATTTCAGTGATACTTACTCCTTCTCTCATATTTAATATGTCTTCAACTGCACAGGCGATATCTTCAGGTCTGAGATGCATCTGGATGTCATCCTGAGGCTGAAAGTGCAATTCATCAAAAAATGGACTCATAGTCAGGTCGGGATGGATGGAGACGACATTGACACCTGATTTTCGGACCTCTTCAAAGAGTGAGTTGCCAAAATGGTGCAGACCTGCTTTGGAAGCAGAATAGGCAGCCGAAAACTTTGAGGCTTTGAGGGCTTCTATGGAAGTGATGTTGATGATGGTCCCCTTGTTCTTTTTCAGGCTTCGCAGAAGAAGTGAAGAGAGGATGACGGGTGCAGTGAGATTAGTGTCGATTATCTGCTTTAATAATTTTACACTAAGTTCCTCATGAGGTTCGAACTTTCCAATACCTGCGCAGTGGATAAGAAGTCCGAAATCATGTTGTTTCAACAGTCTTTTGGCTGTCTCTTCGAGCATAAAAGTATCAGTGATATCACAGACAATAGGATGAAAGTTATTGGAGGCTTTTTGTTCTCGTCTGGCCAGCCCGTAAACAGTATATCCGAGCTGAAGCAGTTTCTGTGAGATAGCTTCACCTATCCCCGAACTGCTTCCGGTTATCATGGCAGTTTTAGTCGGCATGTTTTTTTCCTTGAAGGTGCTTGATATGAGTCCTTATCTCTTTGATATTTGTCTGGATCAGTTCGATGACAAACTTTTTTTTAGGGACAAAGGGCTGGAAATTGTCCGAGACGATTTTCAAGAAACTGATGTTCTCAGGCTGAAACTGCTCTTTGAAGGTTTCAAATAGGGCAAGGGATTCCATCTCTGCAATATCAGTCTGTGTTGGCTCGTTTAACGGAGCAGAAGCACTGAAGCACGAGACCTGCCTTATTGCTGAACTTCGCGGCAGCAATTCATAATATTTATTTTTGTCACAGATACTTTTGATCTGTACAAGTTCACCTATTTTATATCCTTCTTGGGCAGCACAGATACCGATATTGATAAAGACATCATCGTGTGCAGGTCTTGTTTGGGATAAAAAGTTCTGACATGCCTCCCGTGCTTTTTCCTGTCCCATCCCAAAGACGGTCAGTTCTATTGCTTCGTTAGAATAGACAGAGTAGGGGGATGTCTTTATTTTGACGAGTTTGTAGACGTCTATCAAGGCTCTCGCCTCGGTTTCAAAAGCGCAGAAGATATAGATCATTTCAGGTAGGAACTGTTTTTGATGCCATAACGCTGCAGCAACCGTTCATTGGCTGCTTGCGCTTTTTGCTGGTTAAGGATGATCATACTTCCTCCCTGAAGTGCTATTTTTACATCACTGTTGCTACTCTCTTCTATGGACTTGACAAGGTTGTCGAAGTCGGTGATTTTCTTTCCGTTGACCTCTGTGACGATAGCATGGGAAAGTTCATATCCGGTATTCTCTCGGTCAGCCAGAACACTTTGCAAGAAGACAATCTCTTGATGTTCTTCATTCGGAAAGTTTCCATTTTTCATTATGTCCACAAAGCGTATAGGTGCCTTCTGTACCCAGTTGCGTCCCCATTCAAAAAGATAGTTCTTGCTTAAGGGCATAAAGACAACCCCTCCGAAGATATAATATTTGGGAAGTCTGTCATGTTCGAAAGGGATGAGCGAGACAAGAGGCTTGGCCGGGATTTTTAGCGTCAGGACCTTGCCATCTCTTAAGAGAGTGACCTCAAAGTTTTCATTGATATGATGAGAACGGATCAAGTAGTTTGCCGCGACGCGGCCGTTGCCTTCGATCAACACAGTAGCATTGTCCGAAACACTTATCCCGTCAATCTCAAGCAAGATGTCATCTTTTCGGATATATCCGTCAGAAGAGCTGTTCGGTACGACTTGGGTGACAAGTACACCGGTCCGGCCATTCATCTTGTAGTGTGCTTTGAGGTTCTCATTTTCCATAGTCTGAATATAAAGACCGTCATCCGGAAAACCGTCATAGCGTCCGTCTTTGATGTCATCCAAAAAGTGTTTGATAATAGGTGTGGGGACAAGATAGCCGATGTTGTCGGCAGAGGTCAGTGACTGCATGGTAATGCCGATGATATTGCCTTCTTGATCAAAGACAGGCCCGCCGCTGTTTCCAGGATTGATAGCCGCATCGATCTGTAAAGAGAGCAGGTCAAAATCGCTGTGGACATAAACAGTCTGTTCTATTCGGGAGATGATCCCCTGAGTAATAGATATCTCGTTCCCTCCCTGAGGATAACCATACACGGCTACTCCGTCTTGACGATGCGGAACAGCCCCGATCTTCAAGGGTTTGGTGTCTTCAAAAAACTCTTTGTCTTCTACCTCGAGCAGGGCAAGATCCGAATCATGCGAGATCCATTTTACATGGGCAATGAACTTCTTCGGATTGGAACTCTTTTTTACTTCAAGATAGACCCCGTTTGCGACGACATGGGCAGCAGTCAATATCAGATTGTCCTGTATGATGACACCGGACCCTGTAGAGAATTGCTGTGCACGCATTTGCCAAGGCTGATAATAGTTAGGCCTTACTGATACGGTAAAGATCTTGACAACAGAAGAGCTGATCTTTTTGATCATCTCTTCGTCATGAAAAGGGGAAGCAAGCAGTATAAAAGGAATGAAAAACAGTATAAAACGCATCGTTGTCCTTGCATATAAACTAAGTGATTAAAGTCTTAATTGTAACGAATATGTCTAAATAGTTTTTTTAAGTTAATATTTTTTGTGTTTCGGTATGATTGACTTCTGAACAGGACCTATAGACAGAGATGAAATTGATCTCCGTCTCTTGGAAAAAAACAGTAACACAGATCTCAGTACATTCCACGAAGGAGAGAAGATGAGCCAGAATCTAGAGCTGCCGTCTTACAGCAATATATCGGCAGAAGAGATGGCCATAAAGATAGGTTTGAACGTCAAGCATATACCGATTCTGGTCCAAAGTTTTACAGAAGAAAGCAAGACATTGCTTGAGCAGCTTAAATCAGCTATTGATAAGCATAACTATCAAGAGATAGGCAACATCGCACATTCAATAAAAGGTTCATCCGGAAACCTAAAATTTGATGCGATGTATGAGTTGGCTAAAGAATTGGAACACTCGGCAAAAACAGAGCGAAGTGAGTATCCATATCTGCCTGTCTATGAAAGTTTGAAAACAGCGATCGAGTCTATCAGTCTATAATCAAAGTAAATATTTTAAGCTAATTTTATTCTCATCTGGAGTATACTTCCGGTCTCTTAAGCATTGAGGGTATTCTTCATACTTTGAATGCTTCCCTTTAGACCTGTGCAATAGCCTTGTCTGGCATCGTGTCAGGACGGGAACGTAGCAGCACACCAGATCTGGTTATGTGCCGCAGGTATCTGGAGGGGAGTCTTACACTTCATTATTAACCTATCAGCATAAATTGTTTTTCTCCATAAAGATTGACTGCGAAAATACAGCAAGTCTGTAATGTTTTCATTTTATTTTTTGTTTCCGAAAGTCTCATTCACTCCACAAAAACTCCACAAGTCAGTAGATATAATGTTTTTGTCACTGAAAGTTGTCAGAAGTTATTTTCTTTTGTTACAACCGGTTCAGGATTCTATTATAAATTCTTATGTAATATTAGTCACAGTTAGTAGAACATATTACAAACACAAAGGATAGTCAATGGCAAACAAAGTAAAAGTCGTAGCACTTCTATTGGGTGCATCACTTATGGCAGGTTTAGGCGCGACAACAGTATTCGCAAATGAAGGCAAATGTGGCGCAGGAAAATGCGGTGGCGAGAAAAAAGAAAAAGCTGCGGAGTCTAAGTGCGGTGGTGAGAAAAAAGAAAAAGCTGCTAAGTCTAAATGCGGTGGCGACAAGAAAGCTGCTGAGTCTAAATGCGGTGGCGAAGAAAAAGGCCATGGCGAGAAAAAAGGCAAATGCGGTATGTAAGTTGATGGCGCTTGCAGGCAATATACGTCTGCTTTGCCAGCTACTTTTAGAGTCTGATACGATCTGCCAGGTGCTCTATTATGAGATGGAACTCTAAAATTGTACTTACAAAAGCGTTTAAACGGATCTCTTTTGTAAGTATAAGAAGGAATGTTTTTATTTTATTTGAGAATCTATAAAAATCCAATCCAGGAGACTGCCGTGAATGTAAAAGAACTGTATGAAAAAGGCTGTTTGGTCTTAGAAAAAGGGGAAGATGTTTCTCTTTTGTTTCTTCGCGTGATATTAGTGTATATCTTTTATGGTCCTGCGATGGCAAAGTTTTCAAATATAGAAGCAACGGCCGGATTCTTTGGATATCTTGGTATACCCTGGCCCTTATTCAATGCTTATATGGCTGCAGGAACGGAGCTTTTAGGCGCTGCTTTGCTGGCATTGGGTCTTTTGACACGATTTATCTCGATTCCTCTTTTAATCGTCATGTTCGTAGCAATCGCAACTGTACATGGAGCAAATGGGTTTCATGTGATCATGCAGGGGGATGCTTTTAGCTGGGAAAACCCTTTTATCAACGGTCAAGAGGTGAAAGGTACAGTCGTTGTTTTACAAAATGGGTATGAGATGGTAATGTATTATATTGCGATGCTCATGGTCCTTGTGACAAAGGGTGCAGGGCGTTTAAGTCTTGATTTTTTGATCTTTAAAAAAAGATAGAAATACCGAAATAGAATATATTATGTCCTCCCACAAGGGGGGGGAGCTGTTAGATATTAAAGCTAATAAGGAACTTGCTCTTGTCACCTTGGCTTGTGACAGAGATAGTCCCGTTTAATTGTTGTGTCAGGATCATCTTCGCAAGGTAAAGTCCCAACCCCTTTCCATTCTTTTCCTGCTTTGTCGTGAAATAAGGCTCAAAGATATAATGGATCATCTCCTTGGGAATCCCACCGGCATTATCCTCTAGCAAAATGTTAATCTTGCCATTTTGTCTAAAAGACCGGATTGTAATGGTAGGATCCTGAGTATTATTTCGGCGATGTGCCTCTTTGGCGTTTATCAGCAAGTTTGTCAAGGCTTGAACCAAAAGGTTCTGGGTATAAAAAACAGGCTCTAACTCTCCAAGATCCATGTCCAGAAGGATCTTTTCATGTTCGATGCTTTCTTGGACCAAGCGTAGTGCCTCGCGGATGGCATCATTGGGATCGGCAAGTGTGGGGGGTGCATCTGCCTTAAAAAACTCTCTAAATGTTTTGAGCATCTCCGAAAGTTCGGTGGTATGCCGGACGATATCTTGAAGGGAGTGGTTTAACTCTTCTTTATTAAGAATATCGAGTTCTTGCTGTGTCTGTATGGTAGTGACTATCGCATTGATAATGCCCAATGGCTGGCGCCATTGGTGTGCCAGCATCCCAATGACTTCTTCCATAGCATCAAATCGCGAGTGCTGCAGGATGAAGGAGTCTTTTTCCTGCGATTGCAAGATAGTGTTTAATCGTGCTATCAATTCGACCTGATTTACAGGCTTACGTACAAAATCAACGGCACCGAATTCAAAACTTTTTTTGAGCGTCTCATCATCAGCGGTCGCCGTTACCATGATTATCGGTATTCTCTGATATTTCTGATTTGAAGATATGGCTGCAGTAGCTTCAAGTCCATCGATCTCAGGCATCATGACATCCATAAGTATGAGATCAATGTTCTGAGTCTCTAAGATCTCATACGTCTCAATAGCAGATGATGCGCTAATGATGTTGTTGAAGCCTGCTTCTTCAAGAATGGCCTGCATAAGAAGGATATTAGTAGCATTGTCATCAACAATCAGTATATGCTTTTCATGTATGGAAAGATGTGAAGCCATTTATATATCTTTAATATAGTTTTTTTAATCCTAACTATAAGATAATTAAAAAAAAGTAAAATGCCTTGTTTTGTTATCTATGTTTATACATAGTGCATTCACCGGCATTCTTGGGTGGATTGTCTCTTAGATAGGTAAGGTCTTCTTTTGTTTGCTCAAGTACGCGTTTTTGTTGAAGAAGCGGAAGCATTTTTTCATTTTTAGTTGTCATATCCATATTGAGGTCCATGACATAGCCTGTTACCTCTTTGTCAAGTTCGTCCAAAGCCATTTGTATATATTCGAGCGATTTCATCTTTTTCCTTTAAAAAAGAGTCGGTTGAAGGGCCTTTAGTTTAAAGCTCCTACGATGGATATCACAATAACCATGCTTCTTGATTGCTTCAACATGAGCCTCGGTACCGTAGCCCTTATGCCCTTCAAACCCATATTCTTTATAAGTTTTGGCGAATTCTACCATTTCTCTGTCTCGAGTAACTTTAGCTAAAACAGATGCGGCAGAAACTTCAGGAATCTTTGCATCTGCTTTAACCATAGTCCGAAGTCCGCTGACTCCGAAAGTCGAGTTTCCATCAAAGAGGAAATCATCGCTGCTTAAATGCGCCATAATACTTTTGAGCCCTTCGGCCAGACATTTTGAGATTCCAAGTTCATCTATCTCTTTGGCTGAAAATCTGACGATGTGGTGATCCGAGTTCTCAAGTATGAGAGGAAACAGTGCTTCACGTTTTTTTTCGCTGAGTATTTTTGAATCATTAAGGCCTGAGATCTCCTTGTGCAAGATGACTCCTGCCATTACTAATGACCCGGCAATAGGTCCGCGGCCCGCTTCATCTATTCCGCATAGACTCATAGGTCTCCTTTGGTATGGTTTATCTTATAGGCCTGTTGATAGCCGATGAAGAAGCCGATAGTACTTTGGATAGTCTGTTTATGGTCGATATCGATGCTGCTTGCATCAAGCCAGTTTCTGATCTCTTGAAAGGACCACTTCAGTCTGTGCCCATCGTAAGTATCTTTCCATATATTCAAGGCCTCTTCCGTCGACTTTTGTTCTATCGCCAGATGGATGACACTCAGCATATCATAGATGATCATTACCGAATCTAAATCCTTGTTTCGGTCAACAAATCGTTCTTTCTCTTGAGTATCAAGGGTAGTCGATGCTACAAGTGAGGCTTCATAATAATTTAAAAAAGAGTAGCTGTCTTCAGGTTGCGTCTTATATGCTTTCTTAAACGTCTCGGCTGCTTTTTTAAATGCCATAGATTGCCAATACAATAAGCCAAGGTTTTTTAAAACATAGGCGTTGTCCGGATCTTCGTCCAGAGAATGTTCATAGGCTTTGATAGCATCTTCTTGTTTGCCAAGATATTTTTCCAAGTCCGCCACACGTATGAAGTTTTTTGAACTTTTTTGCAGATCAAGGGATCTTTTTGCATAGAGCAAGGCCTCTTCATGTTTGTCTTCTGCCAGATAAAATGAAGAGATAGACGCTGCTATCGAGGGTGAACCCGGATTCAACTCTGAAGCCTTTAGCAAAGCATCCAATGTCTTCTTCTTAAGCCCTAGGCGGTAGTTGATCTTTGCCGATAACACATAGGCATTGGCATTATCAGGTTCTAAGTATAGTGCGTCATCAATACGGTCATTTGCGACTTTGCTTTGGTTGCTGTCTAAGGCCTGGTTAGCCTGAAGCATATAGTCCGATGCAGTTGATAGAGAGAACTCGGTCTGGAGATATCGTTTGTCGATGGTCTTTGTCTGTGTGTTTTTCCACATCCCGAGAACACCACAATAGGTCTTGATCTGTAGGGTGTCTTTGTCTGGCAGGGTTAGAGCTGTCTTTACTTTCAGTGAACAGAAGCCGCCCTTTTCAACAGATTGTACTTTTATTGTATTGGCTTCGAGAGCGGCCTCTTTTGGAAGGAGTGTTTTATGCAGTATGAAAAGGCCGGTACATAGCCCTATTATAGTGTAGAAGACAAACGTCCCTTTTCTGGCTGGCACACTTTTTTTGGCTAACCATCTTTCAGAAGGAATCACAAGTTTGACTTTTCCCTGAAGCTCATGGGAGAAGATAGCAAGGAGCTCGTTAAGCGGAGTATCAAGTGAAGAGATAGGGACCATAACAGGGGTAGGATGTTCGGAGGTCTCAATCTTGAGCCAGAAAGAGGGTCTTTTATCGGTATCATAGGCATGTTTGAGAGATATCTTTGCTATCTTTTCCAAGGAGTACCGCTTCATCTCTTCATCGGATTTATCCTTGCGTATAAGGAGCTGTGTAGTTGTAAGAATAAGTTGAGGTCTGTTATTGTGATTGAATATATGCATGCTTAATTTTGTGTTTTTCGTATCAGATGTATTTCCGGTCCATCCGCAAGATAGGTACTGTTGGTGGACTGAAGCTTGTTAAACCGGATCATTTCATGCAATCCGTCTATATAGGCCTGACCTCTTTCTGAATATCTGTCCAGAGTCTTGGCAAGTTCCCACCCTGTGACTTGTTTATTCTCCTTACGCAGCTGCTGCCGAAGTGTCCGCAGTTTTTCATAGGCAAAGCCGGTATTGAGATTGAGCATATAGGCTTTGACAGAATCAAGCGG
>JBFEIF010000087.1:0-10135 GCA_041553795.1 Sulfurimonadaceae bacterium | reverse complement strand
TGAAGACTCACCCAGGGTAAAAAGACAGTGAACACCATGATCATCCTCATCCTGCTAAATGATTTCATAGCACTCTCCTTCAATAGACTTCACATCCACTATAATTCAATTGTCCATGATATAGACTTACAAGTCACTTAAAATCAAGATGACTATAAATATTCCATATAGAACCAGTATTTTAACTTAAGATATTAATAATTATTATGATATTTTTCATTAATTACAATTATTTAACCGGTACTAATATGCTTGATGAGAAAGGCGATGATTTTCGTTTCTTCTTTACTTATCACCAAACTTTTTCCCATAGGACTTTTCAATAAAATCATTGTAAATATGATATAGTTAAATCATTACAATGACAAAGGCTTACAAATAAAAAAGATTATGCTTGGAATTATTCTCTTGACAAGTATAGCCACGACGCAGACTCTTGCCGAAGAGTCTGATCTGTATGTCGGGCTGGATATCGTCGGTAGCAGCAATACCTTTACCCGTAAAGTCGGAAATGTCTCGGTTGATGCCGATAATGACAGTAGTGGGTTTAAACTCAAGTTTGGTACCGTACAAAACGAAGGATGGCGTGTACAAGGCTATTATCTACATGAGACCTACGACAAACCTGTCTTTCTCCTGGATAATGAGAGTGACGTCTTGAATGAATTCGGATTGGACATCATCAAAGGCTTTGAAGTCACTCCCAAGTTTTCACCCTTTATCCAAGCCGGGCTAGGATTTGGTTCGATGAAAGTCCAAGGCTATGACCGGTCCTCTGCAAATGAAGTCAGCTTCAAGCTCGGTGCCGGTCTCATGTACAAGGTCACACCGGCTTTTGAACTGCTTGCCGGAATCGACTTTCAAGGACGAAGCTGGTCTGATATCATAGTAGGTCCCGTCACACTTGAGACATCTGAAAGTTCTTCAAAACTCTACCTTGGCGCAAATCTCCACTTTTAAGACACCTCACGAACACCCTCTTCCAACACACAAGTTTATTCATCCCGCTTGTGTGTACACCTAAAAACAGCCCTGTTTATGTTTATAAAACCGTTATATAATTTGTCTATCAGTATAAAATGCTAGACTTTTCCTCAATTATATAAACTATTTAACTTCAATCTTTTTGACTTTTTCCGTCTCGCTTTTGAGCTTTGGAATGACTATTTCCAAAACACCATCTTCATTAGATGCCGTAATGTTCTCTACATCAGCACCATCCGGCAGCGTGAAGCTTCGTTCAAACTTTCCAAAAGAACTTTCGACACGGTGATAATCTTTTTCATCAACCTCTTCTTTATGTCTGCGTTCACCTGAAAATGTGATCATGTTGCCTTTGACATTGATCTTGATGTCCTCTTTTTTAACACCGGGAAGATCTGCATCAATATGATAAGCAAACTCTCCTTCTCGTGTATTTACAACAGGGTTGAAGCCGCTTAAAGACGACGACTTTTTATTCTCGAATTCACTTAAGAGTGAATTGAACCTGCTGGTAAAATCTTTAAACTCATCCAGTGGATTATATTTTGTAAGTAACATAACAAACTCCTCATCTGAAATTTAAAGAAGTCAAGAGATAATATAACTTCCTTTAATAATTGTATTCCTTGTATTCTTTAGGACTTATAAAAAAATTTATGCAAGATATGGCTGTAATCAAGCTGTTTTCTTGAGAAATCCTGCATATTCACAAGCACCTAAACAAAGAAACGTTAATTTAGAGTATTGCCTTGTTCAAAATAGGATGGCATTGTCATCGACGTCAGGGATTTGATAATCTTGTCTTAGATCATCGTTCTGTGGGCTTTAGAAAAGAGAAGGAAACAGTACCTCGTACGTCGGTACTGAATGAGCATATTTTTTAAAAATCATTTTACAGGCAAACAGCCACGCTAGCTTTAAATGCTTTATGAAATAACTTATAGTAGTTAAATCAAAGTAGGTAGTATAGATTCTAAATCTATTGGTACGTAATTAAAAAATTGTTAAGAAATAAGTGTGTGGGGTTTAAATCTTGAGGTATAGATGGTGCGCTCGACAGGATTCGAACCTGTGACCGCCGGTACCGCAAACCGGTGCTCTATCCAGCTGAGCTACGAACGCACATTGATCCAAAGAAACATTCTTCAGTCATTTACTAGAGAATAACTTTCGTTATTTTGTAGGACGAAATTATAGCACATATAACTTACAAAATCATTAAGATGAAAATAAAATATAACATTCTCTTTTCTGAAGCCTGAAAATATCCATTTTACTGCATCTTAGAAATCTTCAGTGCAAACTCCACTTCGCCTTTTGAAAGAGCCAGTTCCCTTGCGATTGTCTCTTCATCCATACCCTGCTTGTACAAAGAGATGATCTTTTGATCATCCAGTCCAGTAAGGCTTTTTGGCATGTAGATCGATTTCATACCGTCTTCCACATGTTCCAAACGCGACTCTATCTGTGTCTTGAAATGTGAGAAAGCGCTTTGTATCTCGTTCAGACTGAAGGCAATAGGTTCTGCCATCGATGCCAGTTCCTGCTCCATCTTTTTTTCTATCTTCTCAGCATCGGCAGGCGGCGTCTGTGTCTTGATAGCGGTTTCAATCTTCTCCACCTTGCGTTCAAGAGAAAATAGCTGTTTGTTAAAGTTGTCCATCGTATTGGCCAAAAACCGTATCTGACGGGAGTTCTCGGTATCACGCATATACGAATAGACCATGACAATAAAGAGAATGACCCCAAAGGCGATCAGTATCAGTTCAAAATTCATTCATTTCCCTTTAGTTCGCGAATCATAACTCTCTCTCTCGCCGTGACGTAGGCACCCCACTCTCGTTCGTCCCGGTCATGGATCTTGTCAAGTTTGGCCAGAGAACTGTCTACAGCCGTGAAAAAGACCCCGATCTCACGTTGAGGATAGGTCGGCATCGTTATCCGTCCGTAGTAGCGTGTCTCAGGTTCCAGATCCTCTGTCTCAAGCTTGAAATAGCCAAAGCCGATACTTTCGATCTCTCCTGCCGAACTCAATCCCACTCGACTTGGTTTCTCGTTTTTGATCAGGCGCTCAAGATTATCGACTTTTCGATGGAGTTCGACCAAAAGTTTCAGAGCAATAGGATCGCTTTCACTGGTCTCGCCTCTCGCCTTGGCAAGTTTCAGCCACTGCCCTATAGCATCATCATCAGCCTCTGAAAGTGAGTGATATTCGCGTTCGTGCACTTCATCATCAGCGATATCATAGACGATGGAGATAGGCGCTTTGACTAAACGGGGAGAGCTCATGACTGTACTGCCTTTTCAATAATGATAAATAGTATAAATATAATACCCAAATATCCATTAACGGTAAAAAAGGCTCTGTCGATCTTGGTAAAATCTTTGTTGACAAGATAATGTTCATACCCCAGCATCACGGCAGAGAACCCGACAGCCAGAGAGGCAAAGATCCCCAGATCCGCGTGCATAACGAATAAAGACCAGAAAACAATGGTAAGCAGGTGAAACAGCTGAGCGATCCTAAACGTGTTCTTTGCTCCAAAACGAGAAGGGATAGAATGCAATCCTTCATCCTTGTCAAACTCGATATCCTGAAGCGAATAGAGCAGATCAAAACCCGCCACCCAAAACAGGACTCCCGCACTCAAAAAGAGTGACCACAAAGGAATAGAAGCCTGTACGGCAACCACCCCTGCAATAGGAGCCAGTCCGAGAGAGAGGCCAAGTATGATATGTGCCAAGGCTGAAAAACGCTTAAAGTAGGAATAAGAAGCCAATACGGCCAGGATAGGCACAGAAAGATAAAAGGCTAACACATTGACAAAATAGGCGATGACAATAAAACCCAGTGCATTGCCGAGCGTAAACAGGAGAATCGCCTTTGCGCTGATGCGTCCGTCAACGCTCGGCCTATTGGCCGTACGAGGGTTTTTGATGTCGATATCTCTGTCGGCGTAGCGGTTCAAACCCATAGCAAAATTACGTGCGGTGACAGCAGCCAAAGCTCCCATCAGCAATAGATACCAGCCGAACCAGCCATCAGCCGATACGATCATCGCAATAAAGATAAAAGGCAAAGAAAAGACAGAGTGCTGGAACATCACCAGCTCATTAAAGTTTTTAAGGGAGGAAAATAATCTATTCAAATAGTGATCCTGGGCGAATATAGTATGTAATACTAGCCAACCAAGACTTTAACCCGAATTATCCGATACCGACAAATCGGCGTTGGAGTCTGAGCGGCTTAGCCTTTGGTTTCTCTCTCACAGGTTCTTCTAGTACGACTCGCGGCCTTCGTCTTTTTCAAAGGCTTTGACAAGATGGGCATAGCTCTCGTCCAATCCGTAAGGCAGGTTTTCAAAATCGAAGGCAGTACGGGCTTCGATCGAGTAGCGGAACAGGTCCTCACACTCCGTCGTCATAAACCCGGCCATCTGAAGCAGGGAGAGTATTCGCGAATGGATACGTTCGTTTACGGAGACCTTGTCTCCAAAGACGATCGAATTTGATGCACCGTTTAACTGCAGAAAATAGAGATAAAAATAATAGCTCAATGCCTTGGTAAACTCTTTTTCTGTCCTGTCATGCTCAGCCATATAGTAGATCAAAGAGCTGTATAAACGAAACCTTCCTGATTTCAAAGCCTTTGACGTATAGTTCCGTGCCAGGATAAAATGCGTATCATACAGAGAATACTTCTTATTGTTCTTGCTTTCAAGCTTCAAACGGACATTTTCAAGGTCGTTCTGACTCAGCCCTTCGATCATCTCTGCTTTTTTGATGTTCTCCCACTGCAGTCCCATTAGCCGTCTGTCCTCATCTTTTACCAAGACAAGCAGACCGTCCTGAGGACGTTTAGTCTTAAAAAAAGCCTTGGAACAACCCAGGCACTTCTTCACTTCCAAAGGTGCACTCTGATATTCTCTTAAGCAGTGCGGACACTTGCTGTTTGCATTTCCCAGACAGGCAAAAGATTTTGCGAACCTTTCTTCATAAGCTTTGTAAATGGTATTGTCAAGCTTCGGTCTGTCTTTACTGTTGAGATACATCATCGCATGATGCTCTCTCTCCTCATCTTTGTTGTTCAATGAGACAAGCTGTTCTTGGGAGATAAAGAGTTTGATCTGAGGAAGGAGTTCTTCTTGCTGATTCGACTCTTTTTCGGTCTCTTCGACTGCTTTGGCGGTCTCTTCTGATTCATGGCTGCTGTTAGATTTTTTGATCTTAAAGAATTCAAGCATATGACCTCCTCCTATTTGTAAGATCATACATACACAAGACCAATCCATACAGATTATATATGTGCACACTATTGGCTATACGGTGCTTAGGAATCAGTATATATTATATTTATAGTGCCTAAGTCAATTTTTGCAAGACGGGTTCATCGCTATGCATGATCTATTTCTATTATAATACTCAATCTCTCGTGTAAAAATCGTTGTAGTTATTATTCTAAATAAAGATCACTCGTATATCTTCAGCCGGGAAAGATCCGGGTCATAATAACTGTCGTAACTGTCTAAAAAGTCCAGAAAGTCTTCTTGAACAGCTTGCTTTTCAAAAGACTGGGTATGTCCGGCCTCTTTGACAAGCCATATCTCGCGCGGTGCTTTAGAAAGCTCAAAAAGCTGCCAGGAGTGGTTTGGCGAGATAGTCATATCTGATGAGCCATGTACGAACAAAATCGGCTTGCCAAGTCCCGTTACACTCTCTTTGGCATTATACCCCTTGGGCAGACTTAGATAGGGGATCCATTGAAAAGGCCAGGTCAGAAAGATCCCATCCATCTTCTCAACTGCTATATCCGAAAACCCCGTAAAGGTCGAATCGATCACAACTGCCTTGATCTTGGTATTGTCTCTGTCTTTTAAGGCATCCAGCAGAAGTGTCCCGCCAAGCGACTGACCGCAGACAAAGTACTCTTGAGCATAGTTCTTCTCCAGATAGTCCAAAGCAGAACGGGTATCTTCGACACTCCCTTTTATCCCGATCTTTCCTTTTGAGCGGCCGTAACCTCTGTAGTCAAAGATAAAGAGTTCATACCCTTCTTCGATCAGCCACACCCAGGAGACAAAATGTGCCGAAAGGTTCTGGGCATTTCCATGTGCAACAAAAAGAAGACCTTTGGAAGGGCTCTTCGGATAGATATGCCAGGCATGCAAGGAGGTATTGTCTTCGGAAGAAAAGATGACATCATCATACTCAAGTGTATAGAACTCGGGTGTACGGTAAGTAGTCTGGTCAGGATAGAAAAAATGCGAAGTACAACCCTGAAAAAGGAGAAGAAGAGAAAACAGCAATACAGCAGTCACACACTTCTTCACACCACGTCCTTCTTTTAGCAAGATCAACCCTTAACTGCTGGCTGCGAGACCAAGTGCTGTTAAAAAGATACCGATCATCGAGAAGATAGCACCCCAGATAAGGATATGAACGATGACGGCCACCCAGATAGCCCAGTCATTATAACCGCCGACAATACGCATCGTCTCAATGCGTTTAGCCTCATCCTGAATGACGGCCTCGACTTCAACACGTTTTTCTTTATAGGTCTTATAGACGAAATAAGGCGCATATCCGCCGGTCAGTATCCAAAGAATAAGACTGCCGAAAGGGATTACTCCTGATACAATCGTCAATATGAACAAAATAGCCGCGGCCAGATAAGCCTTTCTGTACAGAAGATAGAACACACTTCCAAAAAAAGCCCACCAGGACCAATGCCATCGCATGACATCGACACCGTTGACATTAAACTTGCTAAAAGCGTTGACATACCACTCCGTGACTTCAGGCTTGTCAATATAAGCCTCTATCATCTGATAGTCATGCTCAGAAACCGTCATTTGTGAATATTTATTCTGCAAGGGGCTCATCATCAAAGCTCACATAATTACCCATAACGGCTATACTCGTCGCATACAGTATCAAGATATATCCGACAAAGACCGTCAAAGGCACAAGGATGACCATCATAAAAGCAGAGATCAGTGCAGAAGCGGCAATAACAAAGACTGCAAATAAAAGCATTGTCCCTATCAGTGTAAGATGCAGCATCGTGACCAAAAGAAAATATCGGACATTGAAAGAAGCCGTCCATACACGCGGCGAAAACAAGAGAAACATATTTCTAAAGGCTTCTGCAAAGCTTTCAGATCGGTAGACCCGGCCCAATACAAGCGGATAGATATAGGCAAAGAACATCATCGCGACAATAAAGACGAGACCAAACGTCCCTGCACTCTGGTAAAGTTCCATCTGCTCTTCAGCCGGCATAGTCCCATTGCTCAAAGCAGTCAGCGTGTCCATTCCGAGAGACATAAAAACGGTACTGAGAATGGCGATCAACAAGACCACCTCGATCAGAAAAAATCCAAGATAAGCACCCGCACCGACAGAAAGGTACTGCATTATCATCTCTGCAGGTTTCGTATTGGAGATGATCTGGTCATATTCATCATCATTATCGGCATGCATGATCGCCTTAGCCATATAGGTCTGTACCGCCAAGAACACCATGCCCAGACCGACTGCCATAAAAAATCCCAGC
Source organism: Sulfurimonadaceae bacterium (assembly GCA_041553795.1). Classification (GTDB taxonomy): domain Bacteria; phylum Campylobacterota; class Campylobacteria; order Campylobacterales; family Sulfurimonadaceae. The sequence goes on along the minus strand of JBFEIF010000087.1, from coordinate 2,595 downwards.
AGAGGGATCATCGACAAAAGAACAAGGGCAAACGACACACCTATGACGATAAACGAAGCCATCTTGTTCTGGCTATAGAAGCGCCATGCCAAGCTGTACGACTGTTTGATATATGACTCTGAGACCTGCATCTGCATCCTTTATTATATTTAATTGTGTTAAGTATATAGTCTTACAACTTAAATAATATTTTTCCTTAATTACTCTACAATACGCTTATGAAAGAACTGGCTCTTATCGGACCTACTGCCTCGGGAAAAAGCGATCTGGCACTGAGACTTGCTTTGGAACACAATGCTTATATCCTCTCTCTAGACTCTCTATCCCTCTACAAAGAGATAGATATCGCTGCGGCAAAGCCTTCTAAAGAGGAGTTGACCCAGGTACGGCATTTTGGCATAGACCTGATCCGGCCGGACGAGGCTTTTTCGGTTGGGACCTTTGCCAAGCTCTACCAGAGCCTGAGACAACAATGCCTGGACGAGGATAAAAACCTTATCATCGTTGGAGGCAGCAGCTTTTACCTGCGCACCCTGCTTCAGGGTCTCTCCGTCATTCCGGAATACTCCCTGAAGACGCAAGAGAGGGTCAAAGAGCTGCTAAACGACCTTCCCTCGGCCTACCGTCTTCTTCAGCAGGCTGATCCTGTCTATATGGCGAACATCGACAAAAACGACCGCTACCGGATCGAAAAGATGCTCCTGATCTATATCGAGACAGGCGAGAGTCCAAGTACCTATTTTGCAAAGAACACCCCTGAGCCTGTCATACGTGAGCTTCCTATCTATGAGATCGATGCAGAGCGCAGCTATCTCAAAGAGCGTATCGCATTAAGAACACAGAAGATGATAAAGATGGGACTTGTTGATGAAGTCACCGATTTGGAATATAAATACACGCGCCAGCCTAATTCCATGAAGGCAATCGGTATCATCGAAGTATTCGATTACCTTGACGGACGACTCACTTATACACAGATGAGAGACGAGATAATCCTGCACACGGCTCAGCTTGCCAAGCGCCAGCAGACCTTCAACCGTACCCAGTTTCCTTCGCGAAGACTGCTTCCGACAGAAGCGATCTATAAAGAAGCCCTGGAACTCCTCAAAGCCTAAAACACCCTTGCCCAGAAAAAGTTCCCTATCAAAACGATAAGAACGATCCCGACGAGATTAAAGACTATTCCGTAAGCTGCCATTGTCTTGACATTGACGGCTCCCGTACTCATTGCAATCGCATTAGGCGGCGTGGCTATAGGAAGCATAAACGCATAAGAAGCACAGACTGTCGCGACCATCATGAAGAGTCTGACATCAAGACCGGCCTCTTTCGTCACGGCATACAAGATAGGAAGCATGATGGAGATCAGAGCTGTATTGCTGGTCACCTCTGTTGTAAAAGTCACCATGGCCGCCACGATCAGCATAAAGATGATCACGGGAAGGTTGGCCAGAGTGATGAGTCTCAAAGCGATCTCTTCTGCCAATCCCGTTTGCGTAAACGCCGCGGCAATGGCGAACCCCGCACCGAAAAGAAACATGATGCGAAACGGGATATTGTTTTTGTCTTCCATCCATTCAAGGACACTAAACGGCGGAGCGAAAAGAAGCAGTCCTGCACTCAGCAAGATCCCGGGTTCACTGAGTCCAAGACCGTTATAATAAGGTTTTATCGGAGCATTTACAAAAAGCAGGAGGATCAACCCCAAGAGGACAAAGAGTACTTTCTTCTGTTCTTTGTTTAAAGCAGATGCCGGGACACCCGTTTTGATATCTATCTCTTTTACTCCCAGACTGAGTATAAACGCGACAATAAGAAACATCATAACGACAAGCGGAGCTACCATCCACATCCATTGGACGAAGGAGATGGGTTCAAGACCCATCTCCTGCATTATCCCAAACAGAATAAGGTTTGGCGGTGTCCCGATGGGCGTCAGAATACCTCCTATGCTCGCTCCATAGGCAATACCCAAAGCAAAACGCAGTTTAAGACTATCCACATCCGTTAAAAAAAGCGCAATAGGAAGAAGTAAAAGCGTCGTTGTCGTATTTGAAAGTATCGAACTCAAAAGGCCGGAGGTGATGATAAGCGCAAAGATGATACCATGCGAACTTTGAGGGAAGACTCCCAACATCTTGGCAGCCATCCATTTATGAAGACCTGTCTTTTCCACTGCTATTGCCAGCAGGAACCCGCCTAAGAAAAGATATATGATAGGATTGGCGTAATTGGCAGCCACTTCCTTGGTAGTTAAAATACCCCAAGCCGGAAAAAGGATGATAGGCAATAATGAGACAACGGCCAGAGGAAGCCCCTCATTCGTCCATAAAGTCACCATTAGTACGATAGAGGCCACCAAAAGCGACTGTTCCAAAGTAAAAAATCCTGACATTCCACCCAAGGAAGCCAGGGATAAGAGTAAGGCAAGTCCGATCTTTTTTGTCTGCTGTGTCATAGTCTGTATTCTGCCGATACTTCTTTGAAAGGAAGCTAAATCAAGCCTCTTAAAGCTAATATCGGTATACTTTTCCCCACTACAAAGGGGTCTTTAGAAATGGCACTCAGCATTAAAAAATATTTCACGACAAACAC
>JBFEIF010000086.1:0-10147 GCA_041553795.1 Sulfurimonadaceae bacterium | reverse complement strand
TAAAATCAAAAACAGACCTCGTATCTCCCTGTATCACGGACTTAATCTATTCTATTTCCCACATTTATTCCACAATAAAAAGTCATTATAAACTTTATAATTAGGAATCCAATCAGTTAGATTCCTGTAAAATATTGTTGACAGGCCAGGTCAAAGATCAAGGAAATCAAAAAATGTTTATCGTAAAGATTATTATTTCTATTCTATTACTTCTTACCCCCCTTAGTGCAATCGAGCTAGACTGGCTACATGATTATGACAAGGCTTTAGCAGAAGCAAAAAAAGAGAACAAAGGCGTCTATCTCTTCATCGGTGCGGATAAGTGTAAGTTTTGCGCGCTGTTCAAGGAAAACACACTTTCTGATGACGCACTCATGCAAAGACTTAGGAAAGACTACGTCCTACTCTACCTCTCCCGCGACCGACATAAGATACCAAGCGGACTGCAGACGAAGGGTGCTCCCATACACTACTTCCTAGATGCCGATGGCAAGATCATCTATAACACCTGGGGCAATAGAGGCCTACGCGGGTTTCATCTTCTCCTGGATGAGGCAGAGCTCAGTAAAGAAGAGTAAAAATGCATTCGATTAGCGATCGTTTCTGTAGTTTGACCTGCTCCTGTATATTAAAGTTTGCTCCGCTTCGGACGATACTAGGCTTATGATAGAACTCAGCGCACAGCAGCAATTGTCCCTACTCTTTCCAAAATCAAACCGGGCTATTATTGAGACCTTAGAGAAGGCCTCTCCGGAACAGCTGCAAAAGCTGAGCGAAGCGAAAGACTTAAAGTCTGTTATAACAGGTCTGATGAACGACAGCCTGGATGTCAGCAAGTCCAACAAGATCATTCTAGACATTCTGAAGAACTCGGCTTTTTTTAAAGAACTCGGAACTTTTCCCAAAGATCTGAAGACACTTGTCGATCTTTTAAACGAACAACCCTCACCTGGCACCGACAAAACAGCAAAAGCCCTGCAGTCTTCTCTTCTTGACATCTCAGATACACAAAATAGCAGACTCAAAGAGTTTGTAAAAAACTCGGGTATCTTTTTGGAATCAAGACTTGCACAGGGGTCCAACCCTAAACAGCAATTAAAGAGTTCTTTGGAAGCCTTGCAATCCATGCTTCTTAAAAGTGAGCTTCCCCATATCAATGACATTCTCAAAGACCTGGGAGCACTCTTGAAAAACACCGCACTTTTCGAACAGACTACTGACGTCAATTCGCTAAGCCGCATCAAAAACGATATTGACAAGCTGCTCTCACAACTCAAAGACATCCTTCGGTTCGCCGATCCAATCTATTCCAAGAGCCTTGAGAGATCTGCAGCCGCTTTGGAGAAGTTCAGTAACGGAAAAGACCCAAAAGCTGATACTTTCTCCCTGGATAAGCTGAGAAAGCTGATAGATGAGATCGCCTCAGAGCTTCGTGTCAGTGCAAAACAAAGCAGCAAGCTTCTTTTGTCTGAACTGCAAGCTATACAGGACAAGGTCAAAGAACTCAGTAAAGGCGATCAGACCCTCTCTTTGATAAAAGATATGCTCAAGGAGACAGAGAACATCAACTCAAGAGAGCTAAGGAGCAACATCGAAAAGTTAAAGCTTCTGTCCCAGATGAGACCGCAGGAGATTGAGGCCTTGAACCAAGGCCAGTTAAAAGCTTTTTTTACAGATCTTGCTGCCGAGATGACACCGACGGCTTCCAAGAGTCTTTTTGATATCATCGAAAAGATCCTTGGCTCCTTACGACAGCCCCTTGCCGGATTTGAACAGCAGAAGCTTCCCCAGAATATCAAGACCTGGCTTAACCATTTTGACAAAGAGGCCAGCAAAGGAGATATCGTCTATTCAAAAGCCCTGCACGATGCCCTGGAACAGATAGAACGTTTTTCAAAACCGGCCCATCTTCTCAAAAGCAGCCTGCTGAACGAAGAGCTTCAAAAAGACATGAAGGCTCTTTTGCTCGGTTTGGAAAAAGAGTTCGCCGGAAACACCCCCAATATCGAGATACTGAAGGCTGTCGACAAACTGCTGGTACAGATCGACTATTTCCAGCTTCTTTCCCATCTCTCCAATGCTTCTTATCTCTATATACCCTATGTATGGGACCAGCTGGAGAACGGGAGTCTCTCTTTTAAAAAGAGCAAAGACGGTTCATCCTACTGCGAGATCGATCTGGAGTTGAGTGAATACGGAAGAGTGAACATGATGCTGCAGCTTTTTGAAGACAACCAGCTAAACATCATGATCTATACACAGAAATCCGAGCTCAAAGAACTCTTCAAAGAGAACATGAAGACACTGCGTTCAGCGCTGGTCGGGGTCAATATCATGCCACGGAAGATCCATCTTCATGATCTGCATGAAAATACTAAAAGCGCACACCCCTACGAAAACGCCACCTGTCTTAACGAATTGGGATTTGAGGCAAAAGGATGAGTGAAAAAGTCCAGAAAGCAGCTGCACTCAAGTATGACAAAGCCAAGTTCTCTGCTCCCAAAGTCATCGCCAAAGGCACAGGACAGACGGCACAGAAGATCATTGAGATCGCCAAAGAGAACAATCTTCCCATCCAGAAAGACGAGGACCTTGTAGAGCTCTTAAGCAAGGTGGAACTGGACAAAGAAGTCCCGGAAAACCTCTATAAAGCAGTCGCGGAGATCTTTAGTTTTATCTACCGGACCACGAATAAAAACTCAAAGATAAAAGTCGATGACAAAGCCTAATCTCTTGGATCTTATTCGTTATCGTCTTTATGGGCATCAATAAAAGCATCGATCAAAGAGATCAGTGACTCGCGTGTGTCTTCATAAGGGTCATACCCCTCTATGAACTTACTCGAAAGATAGGTGTAGGCGAATGTCTCTATATTGTCCTTGCGTTTTGTGATCACTTCTTCACCCAGCCCCACTTCGATATGGATAGCCTGGGAGTCCTCCACTTCCAAGGCGTCGACCTTTACGACAAAGATGTACGCATCCGTCTCTCCAAAGACAAAACCCGCTTTTTCAAGCTTCTTTGTGATGAGATCTTTCAATGCCTCTTTTTTCTCTTTCGTCATGAAACTGGCGCTGCTGGCGAAATAGAGATTGAGCGAATGGACGTTGTCAAGCGTATAAAGCGATGCCGAAAAAAGCGAACTGCAAAACAACAGTATCAGTAGTAATCGTCTCATTCTTTATCTTTCTCTTCAGTAAGGTTCAGTGTATCATCCATATATTCGATAAACTCATCCTTTTTCATATACGCGACCGTTTCCATAAGAGACTTCTCTGAAACAGGATCGATAAAGAATACCGCGGGGATCATAGGGGCAAAAAACGCTTCAGGATAATTTCCCTTGTCCTTGTATTTATCTATGACCACAGCGACAAAACCCTCTTTGACCTTGGCAGAGACTTCAGCCGATTTCAGGGTCTTTCGTTCAAACTTTTTACACCAAGGGCAGTAGTCGCCTACGACGACCATCATCAGAACTCTGTTCTGCTCTTTAGCGCTCTTTACAGCCGTCTTATAATCTCTTAGGTAACCGACCTCAGAAGCGAACTCATCGATCTGCGCTGCATATACAAAAGAGAAAAGTGTCAATAATGTTATTACTATTTTCATCATATTCCTTAGATTAAACCCGTATTATAAAATAATTAACTCAAGTTTCTGTCACATTAAAGGGAATTGTTCCGTATACTCAGCTATCTTTAAACAGGATGCTATAATGGCATCCAATGAAAAAAGTATATATAACAGACCTCGACCACACCTTTTTACGCAGCGACTTGAGCATCAGCAATTTTACAAAGGATGTATGGAACCAAAAAAGTCAAAGTTCCTTTCTCTCTATTGCCACTGCCCGCAGTTTTTATTCAGCATCGTCTCTCCTTGAAGGCTTTCGGCTAAATGCGCCTCTGATACTGCTTGACGGTTCGCTTATCGTCTCTGCTGAGAAAAAGATCATTGACACCAAGTTTCTGGAGCAAGAGAGCGCTAATGCTCTCATAGACGAGGCTATCAGGTTCTGTGGACTTCATCCCTTTGTCATCGGGCTTAAAGACTCTGATCTAAACGAGTCCTTTGATTTTCCTTTACAGCAGACCGATATACAAAAGCAGCTGCTTATCAACTACAAAGATGATCCTCGGCTTCTCCTTCACAAGCGCATCTCTGCCGGGAATCAGACCTTTAAAATCGTCTACATGGGTTCGGAAGAAGAGATGCGTCCTTTGAGCGATCACCTCAGCACTCTGTATGAAGGACTCTTTGAGTTCAAACTCTCTCCTGAGAACTACACCGGGGGCTACTTCTTGACTATTCTGCATCCGCTTGGAGACAAGGCACATGGTCTGCAGAGACTCAGTGAACATCTAAACAGACCGCTTGAAGACGTCACCGTCTTCGGAGACAGTATCAATGATATCGGCATGTTCAGACTTGCAGGGACCTCCGTCGCTGTCTCCAATGCACTCAATGAGGCAAAAGCCGCTGCACATATCATCCTTGAAAAAAGCAATGATGAAGATGCCGTAGCCCACTATCTGCACGATCATCACATTCAAGGATAAAAGACTGGATCGAAGCAGACTATATCGTTCACCGAAGATTTGAAGGTATAATTAACGATCTGCATTAAGGAGACAAGATGGATCTGCAAAAAATCTTAGAAGAGATAGAGAGCGAAGTAAAGCCTCTATTGGGTACAGGCAAAGTCGCAGACTATATTCCCGCCTTGGCCAAAATCGATCCTATGCAGTTCGCCATGGCAATCACCTGCAATGACGGAAGGGTCTACAGTGTGGGATGTGACAAGACCCTCTTTTCTATCCAGAGCATCTCGAAGGTCTTTACCTTTACCCTTGCGCTTCATTTTTACGGAAAAGATCTCTACAGTCGGATTGGACGAGAGCCCTCCGGAAATCCTTTTAACTCTTTGGTACAGCTTGAATACGAGTCGGGGATACCGCGCAACCCTTTCATCAATGCCGGAGCGATTGTTGTCAGCGACAGCCTGGTCTCACATTATAAAGGCGGTGAGAATGCCTTCAACGCTATTCTTGAATTTATACGGGAGATCAGTGATGACAAAGAGATAGACGTCAATGAGGAAGTCGCAAAGTCTGAGATGGAGCATGGCTTTCGTAATGCTGCTTTGGCCAACCTCATGAAGAGCTTTGGCAATCTTCAGAATGATGTCCCCGAAGTCCTGAAGACCTATTTCAAGCACTGCTCGGTAGAGATGAATGTCCAAGAGCTTTCTCGCTCCATGCTCTATCTGGCAAACCATGGGACTGACCCGCTGACGAACAAGACCTTTATCACTCCGCCACAGGCGAAACGTGTCAATGCCGTGATGCTGACGTGCGGTCATTATGATGCTTCAGGCGACTTTGCCTTCAGTGTCGGACTCCCGGGGAAAAGCGGTGTGGGAGGCGGTATTGTTGCCGTTGTCCCGGGAAAAATGAGTATTGCCGTCTTTTCACCCGCTCTGAACGAACAGGGAAATTCACTGGTCGGGACAAAAGCCCTGGAGCTCTTCACGACAAAAACAGGATGGTCTATCTTCTAAGAGATAATGCCGTTATGCCACTGGACCAGAGTCAGGCGGTATCCTTCTTCGACAGGCATGACCTCATGGCTGTAGATCGGATTGCTCGGGAAGACAAGCATATCCCCTGCTTTTGGATAAAACTTCACAGGTTTGCCCTGCGCATCAAGAAGGTAATTGAAGACCAGTTCTCCTCCATTAAAATGCTTGTTATCCTTTTTTTCCGTACTGTAGGATGTCGTAAAGAGTACGGTGCTGATCTTACGCTGGGGAGCGACCTGCAAAAATCCGACCGTCTCGCCATTCTCATTGACAAGTTCATTCGAATCATCCGCATGCTTGATATAAAAGGCCCCTTTTGTGTACTCAAGCACCTGGACCTTTGTCGCAGTCGTCAAAGCTATACTGAAAAAATCCTCGATCTGTTTTTGATGTCTTATAAAGCTTTTCTCATAGTCTTCCAATAATGTCTCCGGTAACATATGTATCACCGTCTTGCGGATCGATTCGTCAATACTCGGATCAACGACACTGTTCAGGATAGTTGTCTTGACCTTGGCTGCTTCTGCTTCTTCTGAGGCATTGAAGGTATGTTCGGCAATGATATTGCAGGTAAATTCCGGTAAAAAACCTTCAATGAGCAAGTAGGGATAATCATAATATTGATTCGGCATAAGCCGTGTGGCAAGTTCCATATCAAGTATGAAATCCTCACAAAAGACAGCGTTACTGACCTGTCGCATTAAGCCCGATCAACTTTATTCGATCTTTTATCCATAACTTTTTTTACTGTATCGCGGTTTGTTCTTTGAAGATTGTTCTGTTCAGACATAAGATTTTTTCCTTTGGAGGACAACTATCCCCGCAGGGATAGTGTAGGTACCGCATTGCAACTCTGAAACGTACGTTTATGATGTGGAATTATAGCTGAGTACGGATAAAAAAGAGGGCTTTTAGCTTTACAAAAGTGATAAAAAATTCTGCATCATCTCAGGCATGCTGTGAGGGTCCTGTGCCGTGATGATATTTCCATCCTGCTCGACGCTTTTTGCCGTATAGAGTGCTCCGGCCTTCTCAAGATCATTTTTGATCGAATGAAAGCCGGTCACCTTTTTACCTTCGATTATTCCCGCAGATGCAAGCAGTAAAGGGCCATGACAGACTGCGCAGACACTCTTATTTGCTCTAAAATGTCTCACGACAAAGTCAGCCATCTTCGGATTAATCCTCAGTCTTTCAGGTGCATGGCCGCCGGGAATATAAACACCGTCATAGAGATCTCCGTTGACCTCGTCTATACTGTGCGTAGCCTTTGTCAGGGTTCCTCGCTTTCCTCTGTACTCCCTCTTTTGCCCGGCAATGACATCAACATCAAAACCGGCCTCGATCAGACGGTAAAAGGGGTAGATGAACTCCGAATCCTCATACCCTTCATCCATCAATATTGCGACTCTTTTCATTCTTCCAGCTCCGCCAGTTTTTCTTCATAACCTGCAATGATCTCATCCAACTCGTTTTGCACCTCTTCAAGGCGTTCAAACTTCTGCTCGACCTCGGACTCTTGCTGAGCGACCAGTTTTGAAAGCTCCATGACCCTGGAACTCTCTCCCTCGTTTGAAGCCTTGATAAGCTCTTGATGATTTTCTGCTATCAGCTCTTCCGTCTCCATGATAAAGTTCTCCAGTTTTTCGACTTCTTTCTTCAGAGGTGCTGTCAGCTTCCCCCTCTCCTGGATCAGACTGGCTCTGAGCTTTTTGTTCTCTTTCTTATTGACCTTTGGTACACTGCTTACACCTTTGACTTCTTCCTCCTGCTCTTCGCCCCATCCGATCTTTTCCAAAAAGAGCTCATAGCCTCCGTCAAAATACTCGGCTCCATCCTTGGCAAAGATGATCAGTCTGTCAGCGACCCGGCGTAAAAGTTCTTCCGAGTGGCTTACGATGATCGATGAGCCTTTGAAGTTCTTGATAGCTTTTGTCAGCGCCTCGATAGAGTCCATGTCAAGGTGATGGGTCGGTTCATCAAGAAAAAGAAGGTTGGCAGGCCGGGCAAGTATCTGTCCGAGCATCACCCTGCTCTTCTCGCCGCCCGAAAGCAAAGAGACTTTTTTGTCTGCGCTGTTTCCGGAAAACATCATCCCGCCGCAGATACTTCGGATGTTGGAAGTCGAGAGCTTGGGATTGGCACTGTATATCTCGTCCATCACAGTGTTATTGGGATGCAGTCTGGCAATGTTGGTCTGGCCAAAATGCCCAAATGCCATACTGGGATGCGAATTGACACTTCCGCTGAGCTGCTTCAGCTCTCCGGCTATCGTGTTCAGAAGGGTCGACTTCCCCGTACCGTTTTTTCCTATAATTGCAAGACATTCGCCTTTTGCAAGCGTAAACGAGATGTCTTTAAAAAGGATCTTCTGCGGTGTGTAGCCAAAGCTCAGCTCTTTGACCTCAAGCAAGACCTTGGCCGGTGTATCCTGATAACTGAAATCAAACCGCAGGGTATCGTCAAACCCGAGATCATCCATAAGATCCATCTTCTCAAGCTGTTTGACCTTCGACTGGGCAAGTGCTGCTGTGGAAGCACGGGCTTTGTTCTTGGCAATGAACTCTTCGAGTTCTTTTCGTTTTTTATCCTGGGCCACCTTCTGTTTCTCATACAGTTCGTCATCGCTTTTGAGCTGCTCGTAGAACTTATGGGTATCTCCCTGAATGAATTTCAAAGAACGGCGGACAAGTCCCATAGTATGCGTTGTTATAGCATCCATAAAATCCCTGTCGTGGGTGATAAGGATAACCTCTCCCTGAAAAGAACGCAAAAATGACTTCAGCCATCGCAAAGAGAGGATATCAAGGTAGTTCGTAGGCTCATCCAAAAGAAGGAGATTCGGTTCGGTCACCAAAAGTTTGGCAAGATTGATACGTATCTGGTATCCTCCCGAAAACGAGAGCGGGTCTTTCTCCAGGTCTTCTTGTACAAACCCCAGTCCGAAAAGGATCTTTTCAACCTTATAGACATCATACTTGGCATCTCCCGACAAAGCCAAAGCGGCCTCTTCTCTCAGGGTCGGCTCCGAGAACTCAAGATGCTGCCTCAATGCTCCTATGCGATAGCCTTTTGGAATGATGATATCCCCCTCATCATAATGTTCTTCGCCCAAAATGAGTTTAAAAAGAGTGGACTTTCCGCTTCCGTTTCGGCCCACAAGCCCGACACGGTTCCCCGGGTTCAGCTTAAAACTGAGGTTTGTAAAAAGTTCTTGCTCGCCAAAACTTTTAGACAGATTTGAGATTTGTATCATGAGAATCTTTAGTAGTTATTTATGTGAACCGTATTATATCAAGTTCGCTAATCATAACTTGTCGTGAGGCCAAGGACTTATACAAGAACTCTACTGTATAATTCGCACTACAAAACAAAGTTCTTCCATTGTTAATATCTTTACTAAGGACAATTAATGTCACTAAGCTCTATCAAACGCCACAACCACCGTGTTCACTCTTGTGAAAAATCGCGTAAACAGGAACTTCTCCAATACCTTATCACTCTTTATGCAGGAAAAAGTATCCTTGTTGTCAGTGCAGCCAACACGACTACGACAGAGATCAAAGACAAAAACCTTACCCTTAGCAATGATGCTGAACTTGCCAAGACGGACGATCGCCAATGGGATATCCTTATCAGTTTCGACTTGCCGAAGGTATCTGAAGACTACCTCCTTCGCCTGGAACACACAAAAGAGATGGCGCTCATCCTTAACGATGAAAATGAAGAGACCCGACTCTATCCTATTGAGACACTCGTAGGGAAAAACCTTCCGCGCGAGATCATCCCGGGATTTGAGCCAAAAACGGCTGCCGTAAAACGCGAAGTCAAAAAATCAGCCCCGCATCGTCCGACCGAATCTCAAAAACGCAGTGAAAAAGAAGAGAAGCCAAAATTCATCAAAGACAGCAAAGAAGACAATAAAGAGAAAAAATCACTGGGAAAAAAAGAGTGGGATAAACCTAAGGGTAATAAAAAACCGTGGGATAAAGAGAGATCAGGTCCAAGAAAAGAAGGAGACAAAACCTTTGAGAAAAAGACTTGGGATAAACCTAAAGGCGACAAGAAGCCATGGGAAAACAAATCTTCTTCTAATGACTACCGAAACAAGAAAGAGACTGCGCCTGTGTCAAGCAAGCCTAAACGTGTCCCCCGTGTTATCAAGATCCCATCTGAAAGCAAGCCAAAAGAGAGCTGAAGCTCTACTCTACGAGTGTTTTAAAGTCTTTCAACTCCACTCTTGAACAGGTGCCCTTTAGTAGCTTTTGGCTTCGGGCAAACTCCTCTGTCAACTCCAGAATATCCTGGATATCATTTTTCTTGATCACATGTGTATAGATATTTTTTTCCGACTCGATCTTGATCTTCGCCTCTTTGTCATCCGAATGGATAGCAATGTTTCTTGCACCCTCGCAAAACTCGCTCTTAATAGCCTTCATCACCTTTTCAGATGCCAGTAGTTCCGATAATGTGACCTCCTTGTGAAAATCATTTTCACAAAGAACCGTAAACTGGACTTCCACTTGACCTTCCATCTCAAACACCTTTTCTTTATAGTGTAAC
>JBFEIF010000085.1:0-10263 GCA_041553795.1 Sulfurimonadaceae bacterium | reverse complement strand
TTTTTTAGTAAATACACGCTTGAAAATTGCATCAACGTTTTTAGTGTAGTAATCATAGTTGAAACATTCACGGATAGCATCTTCATCAAGACTCGTACGCAGTTCTTCATCTGCAAGAAGGTGGTTAAGATAAAGGCTTTCACCTTTTTCATTGGTAGTTGGTTTGCCTTGCTGTATCTCTTCCCATACTTTCATTGCATTACGCTGAACGATACGGTAAGCGTCTTCACGAGAAACACCTTTGAGTGGAAGCTCAAGTAAAACGCGTTGAGAGAAAACCAAACCGCCTGTTAGGTTTAGGTTCTTCATCATGTTCTCAGGGAATACCGTTAGGTTAGCGATAACACTATTCATACGGTGAAGCATAAAGTCAGTTGTGATGAAGGCATCCGGCAACCAGAAACGCTCAGTCGATGAGTGTGAGATATCACGCTCATGCCATAGACCGACATTCTCCATAGCAGGGACAGCATACGCACGAATCATACGGGCAAGACCTGTTATGTTTTCTGTTAGGATAGGGTTGCGCTTGTGTGGCATTGCAGATGAACCTTTTTGTCCCTTTGCAAAATACTCTTCGGCCTCATAAACCTCTGTTCTTTGCAGATGTCTTACTTGAATGGCAAATTTCTCAATCGAAGAAGCAAGCAGTGCTAAGCTAGTGGCCAGTCTTGCATAACGGTCTCTATGAACGACTTGATTGGAACAAGGTTCTGGTTTGAGTCCGAGTTCTGCCATGGCATACTCTTCCAGCTCAAGCGGTGCATGGGCAAAATTTCCCATAGCTCCAGAGATCTGTCCTACGGAGATCACTTCCATCGTCTCTTCAAGATTTTTAAGATGACGAGCGACTTCGTCATACCACACGGCTAAGGTAAGACCAAATGTGATAGGCTCGCCATGGATACCATGACTTCGTCCCACCATCAGAGTGAACTTATGCTCTTCGGCACGTTTTTTGATCGATTCCATCAGCATCTTTACATCATCAATAATAATGTTTAAAGAATCTCTCATTTGCAATGCAACGCCAGTGTCAACTGCATCAGAACTTGTCATACCATAGTGAAACCATCGGGACTCTTCACCTAAGCTCTCTGAAACACTCGTATTGAATGCAATCAAGTCATGCTTTGTTACTGCTTCAATCTCTTCTATGCGCTCAACAGAAAAACTTGCATTCTTGACAATCTTATCTGCATCTTCTTGAGGGATCTTTCCGAGTTTTGCCCATGCTTTTACCGCTGCTTTTTCCACTTCTAGCCATGCGGCATATCTTGCATGTTGTGTCCATTTCTCGGACATCTCTTTTCTGGCGTAACGTTCTACCATATGTGTAAACCTTATAGGGGAGTTTTAGTTGAGAGATACTATCAGAGACTGGCTAATAAACTGATTAAGTATGAGATGTTTCACGTGAAACAATGGACCCGTATTTAATCATCTTATGGTAGAATTCTATAAAAAAGGGTATCTTATAAAACATATATTTTTTTTACTTCTTTTAGCATTTTCACCCCATTCTATTTTTGCTTCTACAGATGATAATACGAGTGCCGAAGGCAGTATAAGCACATGGATCAACAGGCTTTTTATGAGTCAGGAGGAACTTGAAGGAAAAGAACCAGAACATGTTCCGACTGTTACCGAATCAATCTCGGACCTTTTTAAGGGCAGTGAAGAAGTAACTGAATAATGCCGTTTGTAAAAAAAGAGTTTATTGTCGAAGAACGCACAAAAGCATTCTTGTTTTTGATGAAGGAGTTGGGCTATACACAAAAAGAAGCGCAGCGTCTTATAGCGAAGGGGAGACTGACTGTTAACGGAGAAGTGATGTCGCATACATCAGGTTTCCTTGAAGGAGATGTCTCATTTATATGCTTTGAGGCTGAGACGCGTGGTCTTGAACCTATCTTTCAGACTAAAGAGTTCGCTATCTATGATAAGCCTTCAGGTGTACTGGTACATCCGCAAAACAGACACACGCCCTACTCTATAATCGATGAGGCAAAACATGCTTTTGGAAGGGATGCGAATATCACCCATAGGATCGATCAGGAGACGAGCGGTCTACTGCTTATTGCAAAAGACAAAGAGTCAGAAAAAGCGCTTAAGGGTCTGTTCGAAAGCCGAGCTATTAAGAAGAGATATCTTGCGTTAGTCCATGGTGAGTTTCCGTCTGAGATGTATGTCGATGAGCCTTTATTGCGCCGTGAAGACGAGAGTGCTATTGTTAGGATGGTCGTTAGAGTCCATAATGACGGAAAGCCATCACAAACAGCTTTCAAACGCTTGTGTTATTATCGAGAACTTGATATGAGCCTGGTAGAAGCCTCTCCTCTGACGGGAAGACAGCATCAGATAAGAGTGCATTTGTTTCACGTGAAACATCCGATAGTCGGTGATCCGATATACGGACAAAAAGAGGAAGACATAGTGCGGTTTCTGGATAGAGATCTGAGCAAGAAAGAACGGATAGAAAAGAGCGGAGCAAGCAGGCTGATGTTGCATGCCAACCAGCTCTGCTTTAGACACGGACCCGAGTATTGTATTAACTCAAAAGATAAGTTCGCAACAGACCCGCTCTCATTTTTAGATCAGGATTGAGAAATATAACGTTTTCTTTTTTCGTCTTTGAGCTTGCTGAGATCGACCATAAGATAACCATCTATAGCATTATTGAAATCAGGATCGACTCCAAAGTCAAAAAACTTTACACCGCCTTCATGGCAGAGATCGCCATACTGTTTGTAAAGAGTAGGTACAGATACTTCCAATCCCTTTAGGTATGACTTGAGCGTACAAAATGCCTGAGCGTATTCCTGCCCCTCAAAGATATTGTCCAGCTCATCACGAGTATTCCGAGAAAGGATATAGGGACGATTGGCCTTGAATGATTGTGACTCCGGCTGAAAGTAACGCGAATAAAAATAGACAAGCATATCTTTTGCAGTCTTTGGATAAGAGTTGCTGAGTGATACCGGACCGTACATATACTTGATATGAGGATTATGCGCCAAATAGGCACCAATACCCTGCCACAGATAATCCAGGGCACGCGAGCCCCAATACTTTGGCTGTACGAAACTTCTTCCAAGCTCTATGGCATACTCAAGTTTGTCATCAAGCTCTTCATTCATCTGACAAAGTTCGTTCATATAAAGACCTTCTTTACCAAGCCATGACAGTATCCATGAACATTCACCAATGCGATAGGCTCCTGCAATCTCCAGAGCATCGTCATCCCACAGGACAAGGTGAAGATAATAGTCGTCATATTTGTCAAGGTCACGTCTTGTGCCTGTTCCTTCACCTACTTTTCGGAAGGTATATTCACGAAGACGGCCTATCTCTTTGAGCACAGTTGAGGAGACTTCAGGATCGATGAGATAGATCTCTTTGCCGTCGGTCGTAAGCCCAAGCTGTTCGCCTTCTTTGAGCTCTTTTCGTAGCTGCTGTCTCTCTACCGGGTGAGAGATGGACTTTTCAGTAGCAAGGAGTGTCGTCTTTCCTTTGGCCATACGGTATAGATGCTTTCTAAAAAGACGCGCATATTGTTTAGGTTCAAGACTCTGGTTTTGAAAAGAGCTGGCCGGAATGATATTACCGATTGAAAACTCAAGCGGTTTGCTTGAGCGTGATGAGAAAAGCTCATGTCCAAGGAGAAAAGAACTCATAGGTTTGTATATCCATGAAAGGGCGTAAAACATGGAAGAGTTACGTGCTTTAATATGAATAGGCAATACAGGTGTTGAGCTTCTTTGGGCAATTTTAATAAAGCCGGTTTTCCAGTATTGGTCTTTGATACCGTTAAAAGTAGCACGCGATACCTCTCCGGCCGGAAAAAAGATAACGACTTCTTCATTCTCCAAAGCTTGATCGATAGCTTGCAGAGATGAGCGCGTGAGTTTTCCTTGAATATTGTCCGTAGGGATCAGAAGCGGAGCAAGTTGCGGTATATGTGAAAGCATTTGATTGGCAACGATCTTGACCTTTCTATCCTGCCGTGCATTGGCGACCATCTTAATAAGGGTCAAGGCATCAGCAGCGCCTAAGGGATGATTCGAAACGACGATGACCTTTCCTATACTTGGAATATTTTCAATATCTCTTTGATTGAACTTATAAGAAATATTCAGATGATCCAGAATAGCCTCAACAAAGTCCAAGCCTGACAATCTTGCATGATCAGCAAGGAAGGTATTGACTTCATTCTCATGAAAAAGCTTTTTTAGAAAAGCAATGCTGGGCCGCTTGGCAATATTGGGAATCTTGTTGTACAAGTTTGGGTAAGAATTTTGAACCATGTTTTCTACACGAACCATTAGAATACCTTTTGTGTCACTCCTTTTTAAGATAGATCTTTTTCAGGAGCATGAGTTAAGTTTTGATAATAAAAGTTTAGATTAGCTTTATTACATAATAAATACATTCTTACTACCATCGTATTACAAGAAATTATCATGATGCGCTTTAAGGGATGTGAATAAGTAAGAAAGAGGGCTGGAAAGCATGAATTGTTTTGAAAAGAATCACATTCTTTCCGATTGAGTATATTGTATGTGAATAAAAAAATAATATTTTCACATGAAAACTTATGTGAATAATAAGAACAGCTTAGAATATTATTTTATTCATTCAAAGTCCCATAAAATAGGGCTTATAATTTATATTGAAGGGTTTTTCTTATAAATAAAATTCACAAATTTCAGCAAAAGATAAACATATGTTTATAAATAATTAAGCATCAAAAACAGAAAAAAGGTGAAAAAATTGAATGAGTTGTTCACACTTTAGAGCAACGTGTGAATATTACACACTTGAGAAAAATATTGATTTTTTTTATGTCACAAAATATAGATTAAGTTAGAAAACTTAGAGCTACCTCAAGAGATAAAAGTTAAATTACGTACTTAAGATGTTTGTGGTATCATTGCACTACAAACAGCCTCCCTGGTGTGTTGGCTGTTTCCTTCCACATAAAAATACAAAGCCCATTCCTTTATAATGTCTCAAATAAATATATTCTGAAACAAGATTCCAGATCCTGGACTTACCGTACGTTCAATACGTATACCTTACATTTTCTCATGACATTCAATAAAACTATAATATAAGATTACAGGTATAACATTCACGGATCTGCTTGATGTATTATGTGCAGTTGAAGATGACAATTAAAGGAAGATAGATATTTTCCATTAAGAAGAAAAGAGTTATTATCATTCCAAAGGATCTGATATGAAACAGTATGAAACATATACCTGTTCTATTTGTGGAAACGAAGTGGAAGTAAGCCATGTAGGAGGCGGGGAGTTGCATTGCTGCGGGCAAGCGATGCAATGCACCACCGTAAGCCTTACTATGGCCAATCTGTTAAAGGCCTTTGCGGGTGAATCAATGGCGCGTAATAAGTATGAATATTATGCGAAGGTGGCACAGAAGGAAGGCTTTAGAGATATAGCCGCACATTTTCAAAGAGCAGCTGACAATGAGAAACAGCATGCCAAGCTTGAACTTAAACTTTACAATATGATGAAAAACAATCAGGAATTTGGTGATACAATAGACAATCTCAAAGATGCAATCGCAGGTGAGAGTTATGAAAATTTGACTATGTATCCAGAGTTTGCAGAGATTGCCATAGAAGAAGGAAACAGTGAAGCTGCACGAATCTTTAAGGCGATAGGTAAGGTAGAAGTAGAGCATGAGAAGATGTATAAAGAGCTTCTGGAGCGACTCGAGAGTGGACATGAATATGAAAGTGATGAAGAGGAAGAGTGGATCTGTGAGGTTTGCGGACATGTACATAGAGGTAAAAAAGCACTCAAAGTCTGTCCGGTATGCAACCATCCTCAAGAATATCAGTCACGATTAAACAGTAAAAAATAGATAAAGGAAACAATCAATGATAAAAACAATAGCATTAAGTACGGTAGCAGTAAGTGTCATGATGGCAGGTAGTCTGATGAAGGAGGCAAAAGACGCGGGTCTTGTAGCCATTCCTAAAGGTATGAAAGAAGTCCGAAAACTTGTAGACAATCCAAAAAATCCTATTAGCAATGAGAAAGTGGAACTTGGAAAGAAGCTTTTCTTTGAACCTAGAATCTCAAAAAGTGGTCTAATAAGCTGTAATACCTGTCATAACTTGGCTACGGGAGGTGTTGACGGGGTCGCTGCGGCAATCGGACATAAATGGACAGCCAATCCGCACCACCTTAACTCGCCGACAGTATATAATGCTGTGTTCTTTGATGCACAGTTTTGGGACGGACGCGATCCTGACTTGGAAAAACAGGCACAAGGCCCTATTCTTGCAGCTCCTGAGATGGCAGCGACGAAAGAACATGTGGTCAATACAGTGACATCTATGCCGGAATATGTCCAGTCGTTTAAGACAGCCTATGGGGATGATGTCAAAATAGACTATGAGACGATAACAGCGACAATCGGTCTGTTTGAACGTACCCTGGTGACACCGGCCCCTTATGATGATTATCTCAATGGTAATGAGAAGGCGATGAGCAAAGAGCAAAAAGCGGGATTGAAGACCTTTATTGACAAAGGCTGTACGACCTGCCATTCGGGCATAGCATTAGGCGGTTCAATGCAAGCATTTGGTATTACCGGTACGTATAAGTATGCGGATATAGGAGACTTTAAGGGAAATAAAGACGGACTCGTCAAAGTGCCGACACTTAGAAATATCAATCAGACAGCACCTTACTTCCATAATGGCGCCGTAAAGACTTTGAAAGAAGCGATCGTCGAGATGGGGCGTATCCAACTGGGAATTGACATCAATGATAAAGAAGCGGCTTCAATCGAGACTTTTTTTGGAGCACTTGAAGGTAAAAAACCGGAGATCGTCTATCCGCAGCTTCCAAATCCTACAAGTACAACACCTAAACCGGACATAAACTAAGCCATATACCAAACATCTTCTGGCAAATATGTCAGGGGATACATCATTCATATCACCATCATCTCACACGCGATATCAAATTGCAGAATTTTCAGACAGGATAGCTGCTTTGAGTGCTAGAATAATACAGATTTGATGAGAGCTGGAATAAAGTATAGGAGAGTAATGAGAAGTACAGTAGAGATCCACGCTATGAAGATCTTGATTTTAGATGATTCTGTGAACAGCAGCACGCTTCTTAAAGCTATTTTACATAAAGAACAGTTTCAAGATGTCTATTCTGCCACGAATCTGGATATGGCACACGAGCTTTTAAAGGCACATGATATCGACCTTATTCTTTTGTCTTGTGTCTTGCATGAGATGAGCGGTACAGAAGTCTGCAGTAAGATCTCAAAGAACATGCTTTATGAAGATATCCCCATTATCATGGTCACTGCCAATAATGATATTCAGACCTTACAATTGAGTTTTGAGAACGGCGCTACGGATTATATTGCCAAACCTTTTAACGGTCAGGAACTTATTGCAAGGGTACAGGCGCATCTTATTCGCAAGCATATAGCAGATAACCGTAAGCGAATAGCGATAACAGACCCTTTGACAAATATCTATAATCGTCGCCACTTTGATACCATATTCGACCTTTTTCATGCCCGGGCACTTTCTGAGGACAAAGGTCTGAGTTTTTTTATGATCGATATTGATAATTTCAAAAAGTATAATGACAATTATGGCCATCAAAAGGGTGATGAAACCTTGAAGGCCGTTGCTGAGGTTCTCCATAAGCAGCTACATAGGACAGATGATTACTTGTTTAGGATAGGCGGAGAGGAGTTTGCCATCTTGCTTTATGATACGACAATAGGGTTTTTAAATGAGCTTAGCGATAATATACATTCATCCCTCTTCCGTTTGGGAATAGAGCACAATTTCAATGAGGCATATGGAAAGGTCACATTATCAATGGGTGTATTTACGACTATGTGTAAGCATGATGTTTCGAAATTTGAGATCTATGACAGTGCAGATAAGGCACTGTATAGCTCTAAAGAGAAGGGAAGAAGCCAGACGACCTTTATTGAGGCTTAGTCTTCGTCTTTGGAGCGAACAGCGATAATAAAGCCCCCTACGCCTACGATCACCACAATACTCAAGAAAATGATCTGAAAGATATCTGTGGCCAGCATTTAGTATTCTCCTTTCTCTTTCTCTTTGAGCTGTCCGCATGCAGCAGAGATATCGATACCCTTAGACTGACGGATCGTACATAAAAGACCATGATTGATCAGGTACTCCTGAAACTTCACCATAGAGTCGACGCTAGGACGCTTGTAGGGGCTTCCCGGGTAAGGATTGAAGAAGATGAGGTTTACCTTGGCTTTGATATCTGAAAGAAGCTTGACCAGTTTTTTTGCGGAGCCTATATCATCATTCTTGTCTTTGATAACCAGATATTCAAACATAACACGTTTGCGAGTATCGATTGGGAAGCGTTTGACCGCTTCTATAATAGAGTTGATGTTGTGGGCCTTGTTCATAGGGATAAGTTCAGTCCGTAAATCATCATCAACGGCATGAAGCGAGATGGCAATGTGAACACCTAGGTCCATCTGACCAAGCTTGTCTATTTTATTGCTCAGACCGCTTGTAGAGACAGTCTGGCGTTTGCCTCCGATTGAAAGACCGTCTTCTTCTTTGAAGATCTTGATCGCGGTTGCCAGGTTGTCAAGATTGTCCAGAGGCTCACCCATGCCCATATAGACGATGTTCATCCGCTTTGCGGCAGGAATGCTGTTGTCGATCTTAATGGCCAGGACCTGCGCTACGATCTCGCCAGGGGTAAGATCCCGTGTGAAGCCCCCTTTTGCCGTCAGACAAAAAGAACAGCCGACTTTACAGCCGACTTGCGTAGAGACGCAGACGGTATATTTTGCCTCAGAAGAGACTTCACCGTCATCTCCAAGTTCCTCAGGCTTCATAAGCAGCAAGACAGATTCGATAGTCTTCCCGTCCGGAAGGGTAAAAAGATATTTGATGGTACCGTCATCGCTGAACTCTTTTTTGACGATCGTCAAAGGCATCAGGCTGTATTTTTCATCAAGCTCCTGACGCATGGCTTTTGGGATGTTTTGCATCTCATCAAAGCTTTTGACATAACGGTGATAGACCCAGCCATAGATCTGCTTTGCTCTGAAGGCAGGTTTGATGATCTTGGCCAACTCCTCTTTTGTAAAGTCAAGTATGGTCTGCTTCATCGGGTAAGTTCTTGGAGGCGTTTTTTTACATGTTCGCTGAGAAGTTCTTTGGCTTTTTCATGGTTTTTGAGAAAGTCGCTGTGAGCGTCTTTGTTGGTAAAGTTTGTCACACAGAAGACACCGCCGGCAGGGATGTTAAACTCCTGGGCTATGCGGAGTACAGAAAAGAACTCCATGTTTTCGATGCCGACACCAAATTTTAGAAAGTTCTTTGCGATCTCCGCCTCGGTTGAGATGTAGTTGGAAGAGTTGACGACAATATCTTTTGTACCTTCGATATTAGTTGTCACTACATTGTCCAGAGGCGTATAGGACTGGTTCTGCAAAAAGGAGAGCTCTATATTGGAAGCTGTTTTTGATTCTACGATATCAAAGATATTCTTATGGCCGTAGGAACCCGCCGTTCCGACAAAAAGTATGAACTCCGGTTTGTCAAAAAGACATAATCGCGTTAAGTTCATCGCGGTCTCTACTAGTCCGACACCCATAGGGGTAGCAAAACTGAAGTTTTCGTTATTTCCTGCACATATTATCATCTTATAATCTCACTGGTATATTTTGATCATGAAGGTAGTGTTTCAGCTCCATGATATCGATCTCTTTGTAATGGAAGATCGAGGCAGCCAAAGCTGCATCCGCGCCATGCTCGAAGGCTTCTTTGATATGCTCCATCGTCCCTGCTCCGCCGCTGGCGATGATAGGGACATTGACCAGTTTACTGATCTGCTCTGTGATGGAAATATCAAATCCGGCTTTTGTCCCGTCTGTATCCATGGATGTAAGAAGGATCTCCCCGGCGCCTCGTTCAACAGCTTCTTTAGCCCAGTCAAGTGCATTGATGCCCGTATCGACACGTCCGCCGTTTAGATAGACATTGTACTGATCGCCCGTCTTTTTGACATCGATGGCTACAACGATACATTGTGAACCGAAACGTTTAGCACCTTCGTTGATAAACTCGGGGCGTTTGATGGCAGCCGAATTTAGACTGACTTTGTCACAGCCGACATTTAAAAGTTTATAGATATCCTCAAGCTGACGGATACCGCCCCCTACTGTCAGAGGGATAAAGACTTCTTT
>JBFEIF010000084.1:0-10296 GCA_041553795.1 Sulfurimonadaceae bacterium | reverse complement strand
TGTCCACCATTCTTAATCTAAACTTAAACAAAAAACACCCCGTAAACCCCCATATACACGACGTTAACGTACATTAGAGGCACTTGCCATTAATTCGAGGGATACACAAAGGGACACTATTCATAGTTTAAATTATTTATTGCAATTTGAAGTTGAGCAATAGTATATCCACGAGCATATACTTCTTTGGTCATAGTGCTGTTTTCATAAGAATGTCCGAGTAATTCTGACACCTTATCCATATTAACTTCTGCTCTCTTAAGTTCCGTAGCTACCAAACTTCTAAAAGAATACATTACCTTGTTCGGATTATCCGTAACCATTGGCTTAATAGTTTTATTGAAGTATGAGCTAATCCCTGCTTGAGTAAATTTTTGTTGCACTTCAATGAGCTTTTTATCTACATCCATTTCTAATAACCTTGTATGTAAAGGGATAACCCTATGGCTTGAAGATGTTTTTAACTCTAAGCCCCTGTCAGTCAAATCAAAATATATTATATTATCTTCGCTAGAGGAGATTTTACATTTCCATAGTTCTGATGGTCGCATTCCTGTGTAAGCCAATATGTAATAGATATATTTTCTATCATCTAATGTGTTAAATATACTAAAAAGCTTTTTAAGTTCAATGGCATCAAATGGTTCTCTGTGAGGAACAGTATTATTTGGCATTGTTAGTAAGCTACAAGGGTTATAGTTCAACAGGTTTGCTTTAACTATATATAGAAAAAACTGCTTTAAAATTTTCAAATATTTCATCTGTGTACTTACCCCAATCATATCACTTGTGGGTATGTGATTTATGAGTACGATTTGAGCCAATGTTAGCTGTCTATATTTCTTTTTATTGATGTTTGGGAAAGCCGTTAGGAATTCCTTGAATTCTTCAACAGTCTCAAGAGTTACGTCTTCAATAAGTGTATCTTCTCCTAAATATGGGAGTATGAGATTAGTCAATTTATTTGTAGTGAGAAGATACTGTTTATTAGTTATATTCTGCTGTTTATACCATACTAAGAATTTTTCATATGCTTGAACAAGTGTAATCCTTGATACCGATTTATATGTAGTCTCATCAATAGTAAATACATTTATCGTCTTCTGTTCTAAATGCTCTTGGATAAATGTATCAACAAGTTCTTGAGTTTGCACAGATGTAATAATAGATACTGTACTGAGTATCTGTTGATAGGGATAATATATTCGATTAGCTTTGAGCTTAGCTTCTCTTTTACTTTTAGTGGATAAAGACTTACTTATAACTGACTTTTTGAAGAATGGGATTAATTTCTTGTGAACTCTAAATCTCAAGCAGTAGTATTGGTTCTTATTGATGGATAAATTAACACTCATATACGGCATTCCTAATGCGATACTAGATGCTTTTGTGTGTCCCTTTGTGTATCCCTCGAATTAATGGCAAGTGCCTCTAATGTACGTTAACGTCGTGTATATGGGGGTTTACGGGGTGTTTTTTGTTTAAGTTTAGATTAAGAATGGTGGACAGCTAGGGATTCGAACCCTAGGTGAGTTGCCCCACACACGCGTTCCAGGCGTGCGCCTTCGACCGCTCGGCCAGCTGTCCATTTGTTGAGAGGACGAAACTATACAATCTCATTCTAAAATTCTCACTTAATTTTCAAAATTTATCCAATGAATGCATGATTTGACCCGCGGTTACAAAACCATAGTTGTAATGTCGGCGATTACTCACCCGATAACCGTTGATCTTTCGTATTTACAAGCCTAAAGGGTTTACCCTTCGTAGACCTCAAACTCTTCTTTTGGCTCTCCGCAGTCCGGACAGACCCAATCTTCCGGAAGGTCCTCAAAAGATGTACCAGGAGGTATACCTGCTTCAGGGTCACCCACGGCCGGGTCATAGATGTAATCACATACCGGACATTTATATCTTTTCATCTCAAACTCCTTCAAGTGAACTGACACCGGACGATGCATAGACCGGCTAACAGCTATTAATATCTACCATTGTAGAGCGGCGATCATTAATTTGAAAGAAACTTTATAGCCCACCGAATCGGCTTCAGCTAGTTTTCACGATGACTTCACAATTACTTCATACTATGAGGAATCTTAAAAGAGAAGGATAACAAATGAGACAGTTAATGAAAATCTTATTAATCGGCTTACTTCTAGGAAGTATGGGGAACAGCGTGCTGATGGCGGATGTCAAAAAAGGCCAGAAGTATTATTTAAAAAGTTTCAAATCGAAGTTTAAAATGAATGGGACAAAGTTTGCGTCATTGCATACTCAGGATGAGTGGAAAGTACTTTTTGAGAACCAAGGAGAAGGCTTTATCAAAGAGTTCTCGCAACGCTTTCCACAGTCAGAAAAGACACTTTCAAATCCTAATGCATGGAAGAAACTTGAGCATATTAAAGATTTTGCCATCAAATATGCAAATGACTCAGGCAATGTTCCTTCTTGCGGTTAAAGAAGGCGAACATATGTTGCCACGCAGGTGGCCGTTCTCTTGAGCAGGCTCAACTTACTTTGAAAAGGAAAAAAGATGAAAAAGATATTCTTAACACTAATAGCAATAAGTACAGTCATGATGGCAGCCAGCGGCGCAGACCTCTACCAACAATGTGCCAGCTGCCATGGGACTTTAGGCGAGAAAAAGGCTCTCGGCAAAAGCAAGGTCATCAATGAGCTATCAAAAGAGGAGCTTGTCACTGCTCTAAAAGGCTACAAGGAGGGTTCTTACGGAGCTTCGATGAAGGCATTAATGAAGGGTCAGGTAACTAAGCTTGAAGACAATGATATGACTGCATTGGCAGAGTATATCTCACAATTAAAGAAATAAGGATCGATCATGCAAAGAAGAAACTTTTTAAGCCTAAGTGCCCTTGCAGCCTTAGCTGCAATCGTACCTTCGGCGAATGCTGAAAACTTTAGAAAGACTAGGCCAACGGTATGGACGGCTAGTACTATAGATGATGCCATTATGGCGATGTACGGTTCAACTGAAGCTATTCAAGACGGGGTCACGGTAACCACGCCTGATACTGCGACCAACAGCGGATCTGTTCCGGTAAACATCCAATCTGATATAGATGCAAAAAGTGTTGCTGTTTTCCAAGATGCAAACCCTGAGTCAGCCGTTGCAGCATGGACAATCCATAAAAACAGCATAATCAATTATGACTTCAATATTAAGCTAAGGTCTGATGGTACCCCTATAAAAATAACTGCCATCGTAGAAGGCAAAGACGGGAAGCTCTATTCAGGCAGCAAGGTACTTCAGGTCGCCATTGGAACGTGTGACGGTTAAGTGCCGATCATCACTCTACATGAATGCAATAGAAGATATGAATATCAGTTAACAAGGAAATCACATGAGAATCAAAGCAAAAATCAAAGGTGACATAATCAATGTCAAAGCCTTGGCAAAACACGAAATGACAACATATGATCAAGCAGCTAGAAGAACAGGGGACAAAGAGAACGCAAACTTTATCACTCGTCTTACTGCATCCATCAACGGCGAATTAGTCTATGAAGTATCGACAAGTCAGTTCCTCTCTACGAATCCGATCTTCAAGTTCCAGTTTAAAGGCGCTTCAGCTGGAGACACCCTCAAGATTACGTGGATAGACCGTAAAGGGAACACAGTAACGGACTCTACCGAAATCAAATAATATCACGATCAGATAAAGGCCCGGAGATCTCTTGGCATTTGTCTGTATGTATTAGTCGCTATAATACGGTATGAAAAAAGATGATATACAAACTTGGTTACTTATTATATTCCTTATTGTTCTTGTACTGGGTCTCTATAAGGTATACGCCATATTCAATACCCCCATTACTGGACCTGATACAAAGACCCAACATAAGCAACTACAAAATATCATTGAAGATTTTTTAATTAAACTGGACAGAACTGATCTCAACTCACAAGAACTCTTTGAGCTTTTGATCCAGAATGATGATCTCAAAGATGAGACCTACAAAAACTTTAATCTTAATCGTCTTAATCAGGTTCTACAGCAACTCTTCTTCATCCATGGTGTCGACTCCCTGCCTGATCTCATAATAAAAGTGCAAAATGAAGCCTAAAAAAGAATTGATCATCATCGGTGCAGGACTTAGCGGTCTCCTAGCTGGCTCTCTCTTGCAAGACTGCTTTAATGTGACCGTTCTTGAGGCCAGAGAGAGACTTGGAGGACGTATTCTTACGAAAGACGGTCATGATCTTGGCCCCTCGTGGATATGGTCTCATCAGAAAAACATTTTGAGACTTGTAAATGAACTTGAACTGGATCTTTTTTCGCAATATACACAGGGAGATGCTTTATATGATTCGTCCCAGGGAGTCCAAAGATTTCAGGCACCTTCAGCAGAACCTTCATCAAGAGTTAGAGGCGGACTTCAGAGCCTCATAGACAGACTTGCGTCTCGACTCCCGGCAGACTCTATCCATCTTCTGCAGGAAGTCATTGAGATCACTGTCGAAGGTTCAGCTCTTGCAGTCAAGACAAAGACAAACTTCCATAAGGCAGATTATGTTCTTTCTACTCTAGCACCGCGCTTGGCTGCTTCCAGTATTGAATACAAACCTCCGTTGGAAAATCAGATCATTCAAAAAATGCTCAGGACGCCTACGTGGATGGGACACAGTGCCAAGTGCGTCATCGAATTCGAGGAGGCTTTTTGGAAAGAGATCGGTCTCAGCGGTTTTGTCTTCAGCCATCTCGGCCCCTTGGGAGAGATACATGATGCTTCAACTGAGAGCAAGGCCGCCCTCTTTGGTTTCTTACAGGTCAAAGCTTTGTCAATTGACATAGAAAGAGATGTCAAAGAGCAGATGCAACGGCTTTTTGGTGCCAAAAGTGAATTGATACGAAAGATCTATTGTCTTGACTGGAAAGAGGAGCGTTTCTCATCAACGACTTTGGACCACAAAGGACTCTCATCCCATCCAAACTACGGTCTGGATCTGAGTCATTTTGATGAGAAGCTTTTTTTTATCGGGACAGAGACTGCCTATGATAATGGCGGATATCTAGAAGGGGCTGTTGTCTCCGCACAGGAGATAGCACACAGACTAAGGTCTATTGCTCTTTAGGAAGTAATATATCTCTCTATAGGTCTCCCATGGCGTTGCCGTGATATAGCTTATCCCATGCTCCAGACAGAATGCCTCTGTTATCTCTGCAGCTTTTAAAAGATAAAAGCGTGCAGCCTTGGGATAAAGATGATGCTCGACCTGGGTGTTCAACCCTCCATAGAACCAATGGATAAACTTCCCCCCGCGGATGTTTCGGCTTGTTCTGTTTTGCAGTTCAAGCCAGGTAAACTCTCTATACTGCTCTTCCGGAAACATCTCCAATCCAAGATGGTTCGTAATGATGACTGCGCCAAACCAGGCAGCCCAGAGCATGTACATCCCAATCACTGTAAGCAGTCCGGTCGCTAGACCTAATGCATAGATTATATAGACCGGGATCATGAAGTTTACAGCGAGCAAAGCCAGTTCACCCCAATATTTTTTTTCGATCACATACAGAAGTGATTGGACCCAAAATACAAAATATAAGAGTGTAAGAAGCGGCCAGAAAAGTATATGCTGTGCTTTATGAAACCATTTTGGATAATGGTACATACGGGTAAAAGCACCGCCGGCTGCATCAATATCCATATCTTTACCTATGATATTCGTATAGGTATGATGCAAAAAATTATGCTTGTTCTCCCACCAGGAGCGTGAGATGCCCATGATACCATTTGCAAACAGATAGGAGATTCTCTTGTTTGTTTGTCGTGAAGCGAAATACTGTCCGTGGATAAGATCATGCGCAACAAATGTCGAGCGCATGATCGTCAATGAAAACAGCAGTACAGTAAGAATCGGATGAAAATTTGAGACCGAATAAAGTGAGATAAGCAATAACGAATTCACGATCACAAATTCAAAAAAAGCACGGCGAGGGCATTTGGCATAGAGGCCTTCCGCCTTGATCTTTGACTTAAGTTCAGCGAAAAGATAATTAAACTCTTCGTTTGTATATTTTTTCATATTTCTCCATGCCTGACATACGCGACACTTTCATTCCGTAAGAACAGTACGGGCAGATGATCCATCTTTCTAAAATAAAAACGACAGTTTTAATTTAACAAAGATTTTGTGAAGTGCAACATATGAGGGTAAAAGACCCCAAAGGATCTTTATTTGTAACGGTATGTTATACGGCCCTTGTCAAGACTGTAAGGAGTAAGCTCAAGCTTTACCTTGTCACCAGGAAGTATCTTGATATAGTGCATACGCATCTTGCCTGCAATATGACATAAGATCACGTGGCCATTTTCGAGTTCAACACGGAATGTTGCATTTGGAAGTGCTTCGATAATCTTACCGTCAACTTCAATAACATCAGCTTTAGACATCTTTAGTTTCCTTTATAGAGTTGATAGAATCTCAGCTCTTCCATTGATAACAGCAACAGTGTGTTCGTAATGTGAACCTCTTAAACCGTCTTCGCTAACAACATCCCAGCCGTTTTCTAATATTTTTGGTTGGCCATCTTTCTGGCATATCATTGGTTCTAAACAAAAAACCATTCCATTTTTGATCTTAGGTCCCGCCTTGGCATTCGATGAATCCAAGTAATTTGGGATCTCAGGTTCTTCATGAGGTTTTTTACCGATCCCATGACCACAAAAATTACGTAATGGAACGTACCCGCGTCCCTTTATAAAGTTCTCCAATTCTAAAGAGAGCTCCTTGAAACGCATTCCATCTCTAATAACATCTATCGCATGATAAAGGCTATCTTTTGCACAAGCAATCAAATCTTCATCTTCTTTCGTAATCTTCCCAACACCGACACTAATCGCAGCATCTCCGAACCAGCCCTCAAGTTCTGTACCGATATCAAAGCCGATAACATCACCTTCTTGCAGTTTATAGTCCGTTGGAATACCATGGATAATAACTTCGTTTAGTGAACAGCATACTGAAGCAGGAAAGCCGTAAAGGCCTTTGAAAGAAGGTTTTGCACCTGCTGCACGAATATAGTCCTCAGCCATAGCATCCAGCTCTCTCAAGCTGGCGCCTACTGTGGCATTTTCACGCATCAGGTTCAATGCGCCTGCAACAATCTTGTTGGCAGCGCGCAATTTGTCTATCTCATTTGGCTTACGAAGCGCAATCGCCATGGTTAAAGACCAACCGCCGAAAGCGTTTCATACTTTTGCATATATACCTGAGCTTCGATCTTACGCATTGTATCAAGTGCGACTTGAACAACGATCAGAACTGCCGTTCCTCCAAAGAAGAAAGGAACACCCATTCCCTTAACGATGACCCATGGAAGTGTTGCCACCAGTCCAAGGTAGATCGCGCCGGTAAATGTCAAACGGCTAGCTGTCTCATTCAAGAACTCAGCTGTATGTGATCCAGGACGTACCCCTGGGATAAAACCGCCTTGACGTTTTAGGTTCTCAGAGATATCTTTTGAATTGAATGTGATCGATGCATAGAAGTATGCAAAGAAGACAACAAAGATAAAAGTAAAAACATTAAAAAAGTATGAATTCGGATTCATAAGATCCGCAACAAACTTAAGAGCGTCCGAGCTATCAGCTGTGATCTGTCCGGAAAGTATTGTTCCCGGGAACATCAAGATCGCAGAAGCGAAGATAACTGGGATAACACCCGCAAGGTTAACCTTGATAGGAATATAGTTCATGACACGCTTATTCTGGTTTTGCATCATTACTTTTTTGGCATAAGTGATCGGCACACGGCGCTCACCAAGCTCAACATAAATAATGACACCAACTGTTGTCATGATAACGGCAACAATACCGATTACCATGATAAAGTTCATACCGCCGGTATTAAGAAGCGTAATTGTCGAACCGATTGCAGACGGGATCGAAGATACGATACCTGCAAAGATGATCAATGAGATACCGTTACCTATACCGCTTTGAGTGATCTGTTCACCAATCCACATCAATAACATTGTCCCAGCCAGCATAGAAATAGCTGCCACAAGCAAGAACTCATTCATGTTAGCGACCATGATCGCTGATGAACCGTCAGTTCCAGTCAAGTTTTGAAGCCCGACAGAGACTCCGATCGCCTGCACGATTGTAATAGCAATAGTCGCATAGCGGATTATCTGCATATATTTGACCATACCGTCACGCTCTTTTTTCATCTGGCCTAATGCTGGAAAAGTCGCAGCAAGAAGTTCCATGATAATAGAAGCAGTGATATAAGGCATGATTCCAAGGGATATGATTGACAGACGTTCAGCTGCATTACCATTGAACATATTAAACAGTCCAAGTGCATTATCAGAGTTGTTGTCGAAGAAAGATTTGATTACCTCTACATCCACACCCGGTACCGGCACATATGCCAGCATTCGGTATAGGAATAAGAAGCCAAGAGTAATAAGAATTTTATTTACTAAAGACTTACTCACAATTATTTTCCAGTAACTGTAACGTTCTCATCTTTAATTTTACCAGCAAGGTCTTTTGCAGATGCACCTACTAGCTTAATTTTAGAGATTGAGTTTGCTACTTTGTGAACCGAACGGATAGTTTCCATTGTGATCTCACTAAGTTCTGCTACTGCTTTAACACGCTCTACGTTAATGACGTACGGTTTGATCGTGCGAGAGAAGAAACCGACCTTAGGTAGACGCTTAGCCATTGGCTGCTGTCCACCCTCGAAGTTACGCTTACGCTTATAACCCGTACGTGATTTTTGACCTTTTTGACCACGTGTAGAAGTCTTACCCATTCCTGAGCCCTGACCACGACCAACACGCTTACGGCTTTGAGTAGAACCCTCAGCCGGTGAAAGATTTTCTAATGCCATCGCTTATCCTTTTAAACGATCAAGTGCGTTGATTGTCGCACGTACAACCGTTGACGGGTTGTTTGATCCTATAGATTTAGTCAAGATGTCTTGGAAACCAGCAAGTTCAAGTACTGGACGCATTGCACCACCGGCAATAAGACCCGTACCTTCAGATGCCGGACGCATAAGAATACGGCTTCCATTGAATTTCTCTTCGATATCGTGAGCAATAGTAGTACCTTTGATACTTACGTTAGTAATGTTTTTAAATGCATTATCTACTGCTTTCTTGATAGCGTCTGGAACTTCTTTCGCTTTTCCGTAACCATAGCCAACCTGACCATTCTTGTTACCCACTACGATAAGTGCAGTAAAACGGAATCGGCGACCACCTTTAACAACTTTAGTTACACGACCGATGTTTACGATCGATTCTTCAAATTCGTCTCTATTGATTTCCATCATACAGCCTTACAGTGTGATTTCATTAGCGCGTACAGCGTCACCAAACGCTTTAACGACACCATGATAGATATAACCGTTACGATCAAAAGTAACAGCAGAGATACCGGCAGCTTTAAGAGCAGCAGCCATAGCTTCACCCAATTTTGCAGCATCTTCTTTATTAGCTTTCAAGTTCAACGCTTTTGAATGTACAGAAGCTACAGTAGTTCCTGTTGTATCATCAATTGCTTGAGCTGAGAAATAACGGTTAGAACGGAACACAGAAAGACGTGGACGCGCTGAACAACCAGAAATTTTACCACGGATACGACGCTTACGTTGGATACGTGTTTTGTTTTTAGTTTTTAATACTTTTGCGTTCATTATTTACCTCCTGTCTTACCAGCTTTACGTGTAATATGCTCTTCAACATATTTAACACCCTTGCCTTTGTACGGTTCTGGCGGACGGAAAGCACGAATTTCAGCTGCAGCTTGACCAACTTTTTGATTATCACTACCTTTGATAGTAATAATGTTTTTCTCTACAGTCATCTCAAGACCTTCGATAATATCATAGTTGATATCATGTGAGTGACCAAGTTGTAGGTTAAGTACTTTGCCTTGTACGGCTGCACGGTAACCAACACCGTTGATCTCAAGTTGTCTTGTGAAACCAGTAGTCATACCTGTAACGATGTTTGCTGCCAGTGCACGGTATGTACCCCAGAAAGCACGATCTTCACGAGCATCTGATTTAGTAGCAAAAGTTAAAGTCTGACCATCAACAGAGAAATTTACATTCCCTTTAGTGTCAAGAGTACGAGTCTCTTTGCCTTTTTCAAAAGATATAACATCTCCATCAACACTGATTTTAAGATCAGCCGGAGCTTCGATAGGTAATTTACCAATACGTGACATGTTATCTCCTTACCATACTGTACAAAGGACTTCCCCGCCAATGCCAAGCTCGAAAGCTTTATCATTTGCAAGAACACCCTTAGA
>JBFEIF010000083.1:0-10331 GCA_041553795.1 Sulfurimonadaceae bacterium | reverse complement strand
GCTGCCAAAGATCCATAACTTTGTCGCAAATTTCATCAATCCCTACACCAGACCGCTTTCTACGAACGTAGCCCTCTATCAAAAAAGCCTCCATCAGAGTAAACTCAATGCCGATATCGTCTTTGGGACCTGGGCCAATTTCTTAATGCATCTAAGCGATTTTCTATCCGGGACCAACCTTGACGACCTGCGCAAGAGCGTCACTCAGGAAAGCCACTTTATAAAGAACTCCGCAGACACCAAGATGATCTCCATCTTCAATGTCCTGGTAAACACTATGGACAGACTGCAGGGTATCTCCAATAAGAGTGCCAAAACAGAAGCTGAGGCACTGCTTCTGTGGGAAGCTGACAAGTTTTATCCTGCGCTGGCATGGTATGGTATCTTGAAGGCCCAGGAGTGCCTTATGAACGCGCAATGGGAGAAAGGACTGGAGTACCTTCGATCCCATCTCAACACAACGGCTAATGAAGTCATCATGTTTCCCAAGATACGTCTACACTTTGTCCGGGCCATGCTTCTTTTAGGCAAAAGATCTGCTTTAAACAAAGAAGAGCAGGAACTTTTGACTGCAGACCTTGAGGAATATACCGCTTACAGCAAGGCTTCTCCTGCTACTTTCAAATTCGAAAGACTTTTACTAAAAGCCGAAACGGCAAAAAACACCGCCTCTCATTGGGATATGGGCAAGTATTATGATGCCTGTATCAAACAGGCCCTTTACCTGAAAAATGACTTTTTCATCTCCCTAGCTGCCTTATGTGCAGGACGGTTTTTCAAGGATATAGGATTCAAAGATATTGCAAAGTCCTATTTCTATAAGGCCTCACTCAGTCTTGAACAATGGGGAGCCACTGCTCTTTCAGAACAGATCATGAAGAGTGTTTCGGATGAGACCGACAGCTTGACGTCTCCTCCAGCACAGACCCGTCTCTTAAGCGATCAGATGACAGCCCCTGCCAACTTTCAAAGCCTTCTTAAATCTTTTAATGCCATCTCTCAGGCGCAGAACAATGACGAACTTATCCAGGTCCTGATGCGGATTATTGCCGAAAGCGCTACGGCAAGCAAGGCAGTCCTTATCATGAAAAAAGACAAGGAGTTCAAAGTCAAAGCCAATATCGACTTCTCAACAAGCAAGATAGAGCTTTACAGTACTTCCCTGCAGGATACGACGATCCTTCCTAAGAGTGCCGTCTCCTTTGCCATCAGTTCTGCCAAACAGCTGGCTCTGACAAACCCTTCTAAAGATGAGGCCTTCAACCTGGATCCCTATTTCAAAAAACACAGACCCGCCGCATGTCTGGTACTGCCGACTATGATCGAAGGTTCTCTCAGAGGTCTTCTTTACCTTGAAAACAAAGAGCTGGAAACACCTTTAGACCCCGAGACGGTAAGAACACTGGAACTCTTGCTGACACAGGCTGCCATCGTCTACAAAAACACTTCTCTGTATGAGACACTTAAACATAATGAAGAGAACCTCAACAAAGCCCAAGCGATCTCGCATATGGGAAGCTGGCAGTTCAACAGCAACACTCAAAAAATAATGTGGTCAGCCGAGACCTATCGGATCTACCAGCTCGAGCCTTTCAGCATGGAGATAGACTTTGAATGGTTTTCTTCGCATCTGCATCCTGAAGACAGAGACTACATCGATGAAGCTGTCCAAAAAGCGCTGGACGGCGAACGAAATTATGATATCACCCACCGTATTATCACCGCCAAAGGCGAAGAAAGGATCGTCCATCAGCGTGCCGAGGCCTACTTCAGAGGTGACAAAAAGATCATGTCAGGCACGATTCAGGACATCACCGAACAAAAGAGATCAGAAGAGACTATCCTTCGTCTCTCACAGCTTGTCGAACAAAACCCTTTCAGTACACTTATCACGGACACTATGGGCATTATCGAGTATGCCAATGCCAAGACAGTCGAAGAGTCCGGCTATTCCAAAGAGGAACTTATCGGCAATAAGATGAATATATTCCGCTCAAAAGTCCATTCCAAAGATTTTTATCAAAAGATGTGGAAGACCATCAAAGAAGATAAAGATATATGGAGAGGGACGCTTATCAATACGATGAAAGACGGTTCACTGCGCGATTGCAAATCGACTATCTTTCCCCTCTTTGACAGCAAGCATGAGATCAAGAGCTTTGTCACTATCCAAGAAGACATGACACAGCGCAATATCAAAGAAAAGCTTTATTTGGTGCAAAGCCGACAGGCACAGATGGGAGAGATGCTTTCCATGATCGCCCATCAATGGAGACAGCCCCTGTCGATCATAATGGCTTTGATGAACAAAGAGCGCGTAAAGATAGCATTCGACACCTCAAGTACGGAGGAGCTTATCCATACTTATGATGACATCGAGGCCCAGGTCAAACACCTTTCGAACACTATCTCTGATTTCAGGGACTTTTTCAAACCGGACAAGCAGAAAGTCCAGACCACGAGCTCGACTGTCATCAAGAAGTCCCTTCTGCTGCTTGAACATATCCTTGAAAAAAATCATATCAAGGTCATCACCGACTACATTGCAGACAGTACTCTTCTGACTTATGAACGTGAGATTGAACAGGTCATCCTGAACCTTATCAACAATGCGATGGATGCGATGAAAGAACACAAGATCGCAGACCCGATAATAACCATTACAAGTTATGAAGATGAAAAAAATGCTATTATTACCGTCAAAGACAATGGAAAAGGTATAGAAGAGTCAATACTGGACTCTATCTTTTTACCTTATATCTCAACAAAGCTGCAACGCCACGGAACGGGGTTGGGCCTATATATGAGCAAGATGATCATAGAAGAGCACTGTCATGGCACAATAAGAGCTGAAAACACCGAAGATGGTGCGAAATTCACTGTTACAATCCCCTTAAAGGATCTTAATGAGTAATCCAAATGCGATTCAAGACCTCCATAAAGAGTGCAGTCTTCTCAGTCTGCTCTATGTCGAAGACGATGTCGTCCTCTCTTCAGCCATGCTCAAAACACTCAAAGAGTTCTTTCATTCCGTTACCGTTGCCTATGACGGAGAAGAAGGATTGCAGCAGTACAAAACTGCAGATTTTGATATCGTCCTGACGGACATAATGATGCCAAAGATGGACGGACGCGAGATGTCGCGTCGCATGCGAGAGATCAATCCCAATCAAAGTATCGTCGTTCTCTCTGCCAATGAAGATGCCCTGCATCTTATGGAACTTATTGAGATAGGCGTCCAAAAATTTGTACAAAAACCGCCCAACCTTCTGCGCCTATGCGAAGCCTTGCTCGCTGCCGCGATCAATGTCAATTATGCCAAAAGAGCCCGTGCTCTTGCAGACGAGACGAAACACAGTCTGGATGAAAGCCGTGAACTGTTAAGGAATATCATCGATACCGTACCTGTGCGTATCTTTTGGAAAGACCGGGAGTCGAAGTATCTCGGATGCAACAAGCTTTTTGCCAAAGATGCCGGGCTGAACGATCAAAGCGAGCTTATAGGAAAGAATGATTTCGAACTGCCCTGGAAGAACGATGCACAAAACTATATCGACGATGACAGACGCATCATGGATTCTGGCAAGGAAAAGCTCAGCTATGAAGAGATGCAGACACAGACTGACGATAATATCTTATGGCTAAGTACTTCCAAGACCCCCTTACGAGATACAGAAAACAATATCGTCGGCATCCTGGGAAGCTATGTCGATATCACGGAGCAGAAAGAGGCGCTTTTTGCCTTACAAAAAGCCAAAGATGAGCTGGGATATCAGGCAGAGCATGATCTGCTCACCAGCCTTCCGAACCGTACGCTTTACTTTGACCGCCTGCATCAGGCGATCAAAAAAGCGGCACGCGACCAGACCAAGATCGCTATTATCTTTATGGATCTGGACCGCTTTAAAGCGATCAATGATTCACTCGGCCATGAGACAGGAGACAGACTTATCCAGCTCCTTGGAAAAAGGATACAATCCCAATTAAGGGATGTGGACACCCTTGCGCGCTTCGGCGGAGATGAGTTCCTTATTCTTTTGGAATCACTTACAGATACGGATGATCTTGAAGAGATACTCAACAAGCTTATCCGTTCTATGGAAGAACCTTTTGATATTAACGACCATCTGCTTCACCTGACGCTGAGTGCCGGAATCGCCATCTACCCTAATGACGGAAATGATCCTGAGACCCTCATCAGAAACTCTGACACTGCGATGTACCGGGCCAAAGACGAAGGACGTAATACCTACCAGTTTTATGCCAAAGAGATGACACAAAAAAGCTACGCCCACATGCTCATGTCAAAGAATATTCGTCAGGCACTTGAAAACAAAGATTTTATGGTCTATTATCAACCTCAGATAGACGGAAGAGACAATACACTTTTAGGTATGGAAGCTTTGATACGATGGAAAAATTCCGAGGGCGTTTTTGTCTCTCCCGCAGACTTCATACCGGTCGCAGAGAGTTATGGCCTGATCGACAAGATCGGTGACTATGTCTTGACGGAAGCGATCGATCAGATCACAAAATGGTATTCTAAAGGCTATAGACCGGGACATGTCGCTATCAATCTCTCTACTATCGAACTCCAGCAGCAGGACTTTGTTCAAAAGATCAAGGACAGATTGGCTTTGGCAAATTGCCGGCCTGAATGGATCGAACTGGAGATCACGGAAGGTTATGCTATGAAACATCCTGATGTGGCGATCAAGATGCTGAACGAGATAAAAGCTCTTGGGATCAATCTCTCTATAGATGACTTTGGAACCGGCTACTCTTCACTCTCCTATCTGCAAAGGCTTCCCGTCCACAAGCTCAAGATAGATCAATCATTTGTATCCGGGATACCGGGTAACAGCCATAATGAAGCGATCATAGAGTCTATCATCTCTCTGGCGGAGACAATGGGATTCAAAGTCATAGCAGAAGGCGTCGAGACGGCTGATCAGCAGGAATTTTTGATCAACAGAGGCTGCAATAACATCCAGGGCTATTATCACGCCAGACCGATGTCTGCGGATGAGATGGAAAGCTTTATCAAAGAGCATAGCTCTTAATTCTTCTTGAGCTTCTGCTCTTTTTGCCTATTATGCCCCCACTTGTTTTTAACTTTATCATTATTTCAAAATGCCGACTAAACAAAAGATTTAGAATAAACAGTTTACAATGGCACCTTAATACTTTAAATAATCAGGATTTTATATGTTTTTAGACTTTGATGTGAACCTTGACACTGCGATAGATGAACTTACGGCACTCTTACAAAAGGGAAAAGAGGAGATAGACAAACTGCTCTGCATAGAAGAGAAGAGCTATGCGAACTTTGTAAAGCCCTTCGAGATGATCGATGAGCGTCTGGGGTGGTTCTTTACGCCTATCTCCCATCTTAACTCTGTGAACAACTCCGAAGAAACACAAGATGTCTATGCAAAAGCGCTTCCTCTTCTGACAGAATACGGAACCGAGATCTCCCAAAACGAAGCTATCTACAAAGCCTTTAAGACGATCAAAGAGAAGGAAGGAAAAAGCCTAAACCAGGAACAGAACCAGGTTCTTGAGCACAACATACGCGATTTCGAACTTAGCGGTGCCCATCTTGATCAGGCGAAAAAAGACCGCCTTAAAGAGATCAACATGCGTAAAAGCACCCTGACCAATGACTTTTCACAAAACCTTCTTGATGCGACAAATGCCTATGAACTGATCATCACCGATGAAAAAGATGTCGAAGGTATTCCTGCTTCGGATCTGGAAAATGCCAAACAAGAAGACGGAAGCTACAAGTTCACGCTTCAGATGCCTTCGTATATCGCCTATATGACCTATGGCAAGAACCCTTCCCTTCGCGAAGAACTTTACAAAGCCTATACGACCCGCGCACCTGAGAATGCAGCTATCATCGACGAATTGATGCAGCTGCGTCAGGAGATGGCACAGCTGCTTGGTTTCAACAACTATGCCGAACTTTCCATCGCGCCAAAGATGGCTACATCAACCGACAAGGTCATAAACTTTCTTGAAGAGCTTGCTGTCGCCTCCAAGCCTCAGGCCAAGATGGAACTGGCCGAGCTTGAAGCTTTGGCTAAAAAAGAGGGACAGGAGAAGATCTCGAGTTTTGACACGGCCTATTATTCTGAGATACTCAAAAAAGAGAAGTATGATATCGATGAAGAGGCTTACAGACCTTATTTTGAACAGCACTCGGTCGTCCAGGGACTTTTTGATTTCCTACACCGCCTTTTAGGGATCGAGTTTAGAGCCGCAGATGTAAAGCTGTGGGATGAAAAAGCATCGGCCTATGATCTGTATGTCAATGATGTCTTGAAATCTAGACTCTACATCGACCTTGAAGCACGCTCATCCAAACGCGGCGGAGCATGGATGAACAACTGGCAGACACACTGCAAAGATGAGCATGGAGAAACTGTGCTCTCCTCTGCCTATATCGTCTGTAATTTCCCGGCTTCTAGCAAGACGACACCATCTTTGCTTCGTCATGATGATGTCGTCACACTCTTCCATGAGATGGGCCATGCTTTGCATCACATGCTTTCTGAAGTCCATGAGGTCTCTGTCAGCGGTGTCAACGGTGTCGAATGGGATGCTGTCGAGTTTCCTTCTCAGTTTCTGGAAAACTTTGCCTATGAACCGCAGGTCCTTAAACTTTTTGCCAAACATCATGAGACAGCAGAGGTCATCTCCGATGAGATGATCGCCAAGCTTGAGCGTTCCCGAAACTTCCAGTCCGCTATGGGGATGCTGCGTCAGCTTGAGTTTTCCATCTTTGACTTCAAACTTCATATGAAACTGCATACGGGAGATGAAGTCCAAGGATTACTAGACAGTATCCGAGACGAGATCAGTCTTCTCAAGCCGCCAAGCTACAACAAGTTTCAAAACGGTTTTGCACACATCTTTGCAGGCGGTTATGCGGCCGGGTACTACTCCTACAAGTGGGCCGAAGTCCTCTCCGCAGATGCCTTCTTCCATTTTGTCGACAACGGCATCTTTGAAGAAGAGATCGCTGCTTCCTACAGGGATATCATCCTGGGACTTGGCGGAAGCGAGAGCATGTCTGTACTCTTTGAGAAGTTCATGGGCAGAGAGCTTGATACCACCGGTCTGCTTCGCCTAAACGGTATCGCCGCGTGAGAATCCTCTGGCTTCTCTTCCTGTTCAGTCTGTCCCTTTTTGGAGGTACCACGGTGAAAGTCGCCGCCTATAATGTAGAAAACCTTTTCGACCTCAAATACGACGGCTCCGAATACAGCGAGTATATCCCCAATACCGTTTGGAAATGGAATACCCAGACCTATAGAAAAAAGATCAAGAACATTGCTCAGGTCATAAGCGATATCAATCCCGATGTCATAGCCCTGACCGAAATCGAATCCGATCTGGCCTTGAGAGACCTGCAAAAAGAGTTAACGCGCAATGGTGTTTATTACCGCTACAGAGCCATCTCTGACAAACAGCAAAGTGTTGTCAAGACAGCTCTTCTGAGCAAGTTCCCCATCCGTACCAAAGAGATCACCGTCTCTCAAAATCGAAAGTTCAGAAATATCCTCGAGACTGTCGTCACGATAGAGAAAAGCCCCCTGTATATCTATGTCAACCATTGGAAAGCGAAATCGGGACCGGAGAGCAAACGTATCATCTATGCCAAAGCACTGAAAAAACGTCTTGATGAACTTCCAAAAGGCAGCGACTATATCCTGGCGGGTGACTTCAATGCCGATTACGAAGAGCATAAAAGATTTCTCAAAAGACGCAAGCATAATGACACCAAAGGTATTACCGGGATCAACCATATTTTAAAGACCATCGATAAGAACGGAGAGCTCTATACAAAAGAAACACTCAGCAAAGAGGGAAACTACAACCTGTGGATGGAGCTTCCCGAACAAGAGCGCTGGACCCATATTTTCAAAGGCCAGAAAGAAGCACTTGACCACATCATCATCTCTCCTTCGCTTGCAGATCCCAATAAAAGTCATTATGTAAAAGGAAGTTTCGGAAGCTTCAAAGCAGACTATCTATTCAGCAAGAACAAAAAGAGTCTGTACCGATGGCAGCGAAGCCGAACCAGACCCGTGCACCATACCGGTCAGGGTTATTCAGACCATCTGCCTATAGTTGCTGAGTTTTATATCGACTGATAAAAACAGCGTACTTCATTTCTCTGCAAATATATTTTTAATCTAAGGCGTATGATTAGGCCTTTCCCATACTTTCTTTGGGGACAAAGAAAGGACAGAAGTATCATAAAAATATAAATCTTGGTTTTACAGCTTCAGTTGAAAGATAAAAATAGCCATACACTTTTTATGTTAGATAATATGTCTATCTCAGTAATAGTTATATACTATATCGGGTATTAAAGAGTTAGGCATAAAAGGAAATTATGAGTACAGACTTAATCACTGATACAAATCTACTTTCCCAAAGTATTGGCAAAATCGTTATTGACTTTCAATTTATTGAATATACATTGTCTGAAATACTTGCTGTCTTACTTGGACTAAAAGAAACAGATGACAATCATCGGATTTTAGCTGCAATGAGCTATCGACAAAAAGTTGATTTGATGTCAGATATTTATGAATTACGAAAACCAGACAACTGGCCTACTGCAGATATTTCTTTATCTCGAAAAGCACTTTTTACAGCAGAAGATTTTAGAAACAGAGTAGTTCATTCATTTTGGCATGTAAATGATTCAACATGGTTCCGAATAAAATCAAGTTTGAAATCGTCAAAGGGACTAAAAGTAGATACAGGAATAGCAAATATTGAATGCTTGGAAATG
Source organism: Sulfurimonadaceae bacterium (assembly GCA_041553795.1). Classification (GTDB taxonomy): domain Bacteria; phylum Campylobacterota; class Campylobacteria; order Campylobacterales; family Sulfurimonadaceae. Next base: position 1,516 of record JBFEIF010000083.1, on the reverse strand, counting down.
TCCTCTGAACCCCTTCATGCTGTACGTGATTGGTATTTAGGACAATCAGATAAACTGATTAAAGCTACACACGATTTAAAAGAATTTGCCGAACAGCTCCATGAGAAGAAGAAATTACAATAATGCCTAACAAAAACGAGGAGCCAATAGTTTACCGAAAGCGGAAAACTATTGGCTCACGATAAACGTTAGCTGCGCATAGGAAACGATAATGGAAATAAAATATAGTACAGATGAAGCACAGAAGTTTGTTGATGCTATGTATCATGAGTTCACATTGTGTGAGCAAGCTTTTGATGAGTTCTTTATTCTTGCAGGTGTAAACATAAATGGAAAAAACGACTATGAACTATTATAAAAACTATATACGTCATATTCAAAGTTCATAGTTCATCTTTATGAGTTTTATGTGGCTTGTTTTAAACGCAACAAACAGAATACAAATAATATTGACTCAGAAATTCTTGATCATTTAATGACTATGGAAGTTGAAAAAATAATGAGGAACATGCGCCATCTTATTGAAGCAGGTAGAGCACCTAGCTGGGTAAATGATATTAGTTATTATCAAGAACCAGTACCTTGTGATTTTGGTAAAAAATTTAGAGAGGTAAGAAACAACTCATCACATGTTGATTTACGAAGAGTTGGAGTTGGAGGTGGAAACAGACCAACATTAAAAGAATTCATGGATAACTACCATAAGTTTTTATTTTTTCTTTATGATTCATCACGTTCATTGTGGAGCAGTAAACGTGACACTCATTATGAGGTTAATCATATTAAGGAATTTGATTTATCTAACAAAATATAGGAGCCAATAAGTTACCTAGCGGTCACTTATTGGCTCTATTCAACCGTTAGAAAGCCTTAAACTATCCATCCGCCGCCAATAAGCTTATTCCCATCATAAAAAACAGCAGCCTGACCCTTGGCAACACCAAGAACAGGCTCTTTCAGTTTTATAGTCCCCGTGTTACCCTCTATCTCGACATGACAAGGCACAGCAGTCGTGCGGTAACGCAGCTTGACCGTTGTATCAAAACTTGTTCTATCATCAAACATATTGACATCACGTATGACAACGTCCGAGCACTCAAGCTCTTCTTTCAGACCGACCACGATCTGGTTCGTCTCGGGAAGTATCTTGGTCACAAAGTGGGGATCATGCGCACCATGGACGGTAAAACCTTTGCGCTTTCCGATCGTGTAATGCATATAGCCTTTATGTTCACCGACTACATTACCTTGGGCATCCAAGACCTCTCCCGGCTGGTCGACCTGGACATAGTCTTTCAGTACATCGGTGTAGGTCGTCTCGACAAAACAGATCTCGCTTGATTCGGCTTGAGAGGCAAAAGACTCCAGACCTTCAATACTGGCTGCATAGGCTTTTATATCCGCCTTGTGGCGTGCACCCAAAGGGAAGATCAATCGCGGCAGTATCTCTTTTTGGATGTAAAAAAGAAAATAGCTTTGATCTTTCGTATCATCTTCGGCCTGAAGCAGATACTTG
>JBFEIF010000082.1:0-10425 GCA_041553795.1 Sulfurimonadaceae bacterium | reverse complement strand
TTGACAAAACTTCTTTCGTCGATGATCTCTGCGATAGGCTTATATCTCCCGCTCGGATCCGTCATGTTCATTATCGTCTTGGCCGCATGTTCGGTCAAAGACTCACGCAGCGGTGTGTTTGTATTGACAAAAGAACTGTTTGGAAGCTGAAGCCCCATCATCTCCAGCAGCATCTGATTCGAGTTTGCCGTACCGTAGAACGTACAGGTACCGCTGCTGTGGTAGGAAGCAGACTCTACTTTAAGCAGAGCATCTTCGCTGACTTTTCCCTGGGCAAACTCCTGGCGGACTTTCGCTTTTTCGGCATTGCTGATCCCTGAGGGCATCGGACCCGCAGGGACAAACATCCCCGGAAGATGTCCAAATGCCAGTGCACCGATGACAAGTCCAGGAACGATCTTGTCACATACTCCGAAATATAAAGCCCCGTCATAGACATTATGCGAAAGTCCGATGGCCGTTCCCATCGCAATGTTATCACGGCTGAAAAGACTTAGTTCCATTCCCGGCTGGGACTGGGTCACTCCGTCACACATCGCAGGTACACCGCCTGCCACCTGAGCCGTCGCACCCAGATCACTCAAGGTACGTTTGATAAGCGCCGGATAGAGCTTATAGGGTTCATGTGCGGATAACATATCGTTATAAGCAGTTATTATGGCGATGTTGGGGCTGTGCATCTGTGAAAGCGATGCCTTTTCACTCGCCTGCATAGGTGCCATCGCATGGGCAAGATTGCTGCAGCCGAGCCGGTTGCGGTTTACACCATGTCCCTTGGCCAAAGAAATTCGATCAAGATAGACCTTTCGGCTTTGTAAGGAACGTTTGATGATAGTTTCTGTGACCTTCATTATCGTTGGGTTCATGCGAAATATACCTCTATATCATTGTTGTTCTGGTTCAATACCGAGCGTATAGGCATAATATACCTGTCATCGCCTCCTACAGCTGCCTCATAGAGAGCCAGCTTGTCCTTTCCTTCAAAATGAAGATAGAGATGTCTGCTGCTAAGTATTGCTCCTAGCGAAAGACTCATACGTGTATGCGGCGCCGTTTTAGGTTTTATACTGATACAGATGTTTTCACGGTTTTCATCAAAGGCTTCCGAAAGTCTTTCATTATTGGGAAAAAGGGAGGCCGTATGGGCATCAGTGCCCATTCCAAGTATCATCACATCAAAAGGCCACAGCGAATCTTTGAGTTTTTTCGAACAGAGCCCTTCTGCCTCATCTGCGTTGATCCCCTCTACATACATACCGGCAAACTTAGCTTTGGATGCCTTGTCCTGCAATAAAAAACGCTTCACAAAGCTCTCATTGCTGTCCTCATGGGATGAAGGGACCCATCGTTCGTCACACAGACCTATCGTGACTTTATCCCATTCGATAGGGGCGCGTCTGAGTCTCTCAAAAAGGGGCTTTGGCGTACTTCCTCCAGAGACAATCAAAGATGCTTTGCCCTTCGTTAGTATCGCTTCTTTCAACTGGCTTTCAATCCTTGAACTGAGTTCTTCGACAAGTTCTTCGCGCTTGTCAAACTTGTGCATAGTCTTACTCATCATGCCAGCTTCTACCGTCTCTGGCGACTAATTGTATCGATGCACTCGGGCCATCTGTGCCGGCTGTATAGCTTTTCATGGGGACACTGTTCTGAGCCCAGCCGTCCAGTATGACATCCGCCCATTTCCAGGCTGCCTCGACCTCATCCAAACGCATAAAAAGTGTCGGATTGGCACGGATGACGTCTAAAAGCAGGCGTTCGTAAGCATCCGGTTTATGATTGGTGTTCAAAGGCGTGTTCAGTTCGAGATCGACCTGTTGAAGCCGCATGTTCTCGCTCAGTCCCGGCACCTTATTCATCAACTTTAGTTCGATACTCTCACTCGGCTGTAGTGTTATGACCAGTTTGTTCTGAGAGATACAGCTGCCGTTATTGGCAAAAATGGAATATGGTACGCTCTTAAACTGTATAACGATCTCCGAATTGCGTTTTTGCATACGCTTTCCGCTGCGGAGATAAAAGGGAACGCCATTCCAGCGCCAATTATCGATATCGACACGAAGTGCGGCAAAGGTCTCTGTCGTACTCTGTGCCATACCCTCGCCTTCAAGGTAGCCCGGTACCGGTTCGCCGCCTATCGAACCCTGCGAATATTGGGCACGGACCGTTTTTTGTTCGATATCAGTAGATGACATAATGCGCAGAGAACGAAGTACTTTGACCTTCTCATCACGTACACTGTCTGCTTCAAGTGAACACGGCGGCTCCATTGCGACCAGACACAGCAGCTGCATCAAATGGTTCTGTACCATATCGCGCATCGCGCCGTACTGGTCATAGTAGCCCCATCTTCCTTCGACTCCGACACTCTCGGCTACCGTGATCTGGACATGGTCAATATTGTCTGAATCCCAAAGCGGCATAAAGATACGGTTAGAAAAACGAAGGGCCATGATATTTTGAACGGTATCCTTGCCCAGATAATGGTCGATTCTGTATATCTGGCACTCATTGAAGTACTTCAATACCTCGACATTGATCACACGAGAGGACTTAAGATCGCGGCCTATCGGCTTTTCCAATACCACACGGCTTTTTTCGCTGACGAGTTCCCAGGTGCTTAAGGCCTTGCAGATAGGACCAAAAAAGTCCGGTGCAGTAGAAAGGTAGTTCACTCTTTCGCGCTCAGGATACGCCTTCAAGAGTTCGCTCAGTCCTTGATAACTTGACTCGTCGGCAAAATCGATGATGACGACATGAAGCTGCTTCTTGAAGTTTTCGAACTTGTCTCTATCAAAATCTCCCGCAGGAAGAAACTCCTGCAGCTTGACTTGAACCAGGGCAATATGCTCTTCTTGTGTCATATGGACTCGCGTAGCGGTTATGATACGGCTTTGATGATCCAGATATCCTGCATTGCTCAAGTGATACAGTGCCGGCATCAGTTTTCTAAAGGCCAGGTCTCCGTGGCCGCCAAAGATCGTTATGTCGCATACAGTGTTGACTTCGTTCATCTTTTATTTCCTCTACTTTAATAATAGAATACTTCTTATCCGCTTACGATATCGCCAATAGAACGATTTCCCTCGCTTCATCCTGAATCTGTGCCAAATGCCCGGCCGAGATAAAACTTTCTGCATAGATCTTGTAGATATCTTCTGTTCCCGAAGGTCGTGCTGCAAACCAGCCATTCCTGGTCGTCACTTTAAGACCGCCTATCTTTGCTCCGTTTCCGCTGGCCTCGGTAAAGCGTCCTTCGATCACTTCGCCCGCCAATGTCTTAGATGTCACATCCTTGGCTGAAAGGTTCTTCAAGATGGCTTTTTGTTCCGGGGTCGACGGCACATCGGTACGCGCATAGAAGGATTGTCCGAACTCTTTCTCGAACTCCTGGTAGATGATCCCGGGATCTTTTTTCAGTTTGGCTGTGATCTCTACTGCAAGCAGGTTCAGGATGACACCGTCTTTATCCGTTGACCACACCGACCCGTCAAGACGCAAGAACGAGGCCCCTGCACTCTCTTCACCCCCAAAGGCCAGGCTTCCCTCATACAATCCGTCCACAAACCATTTAAAACCGACCGGTACCTCTTTGACGCTCTTTCCCAAAGATTCGACAACGCGATCGATCATCGAACTCGAGACCAAGGTCTTTCCTATAGCCAGTTCTTTCTTCCACTGCGGACGGTGCGATGCAAGATACCAAATAGCCACCGAAAGATAATGATTGGGGTTCATCAATCCGACACTCGGTGTGACAATACCGTGTCTGTCAAAATCGGGATCATTGGCAAAAGCGATATCATACTTCTCTTTTAGTGATATCAGTGACGCCATCGCATAAGCAGAAGAGCAATCCATTCGAATCTTTCCGTCATGGTCACAGCTCATAAAGCTGAAAGTCGGGTCGACATACTCATTGACAATATCCATATCAAGACCATAAATCTCTTTTATCTTCTTATACACAGTGATACCTGATCCGCCCATAGGATCGACACCTATCTTAAGTCCGGCGTCTTTGATCGCCTGCATATCGACGATCGTCTCAAGCGCTTTGACATAAGGGGTGATAAAGTCATATTCTTCGACCAACCCGCTATCAAGCGCCTCTTTCAAGGAGACTTTTTTGACCTCTTTAAGACCATTTGCTAGGATCTCGTTTGCACGGGCCTCTATAACATTCGTGACATCCGTATCAGCAGGTCCTCCGTTAGGCGGGTTATACTTGAAACCTCCGTCACTTGGCGGGTTATGTGAAGGGGTAATAACAACACCGTCATTCTGCTCATCGCCGGCTTTGTTTGCTTCAAGGATACTAAAAGAGATGACAGGTGTCGGTGTATACTCGCCTTCACGGGCGATCTTGCACTTAACGCCGTTTGCTGCGCATACCTGCAGGGTAGAGAGCTGTGCCGGTGTCGACAAGGCATGGGTGTCTTTTCCTATAAGCAGGGATCCTGTTATACCCGCTGACTGACGATACTCACACATAGCCTGAACAATTGCAAAGATATGCTCTTCATTAAAACTGTTTTTGAGTGAACAGCCTCTATGTCCTGAGGTACCAAAAGCAACTTGTTCTGCACTTTTATTGACATCAGGTCTATGTACATAATACGAAGCAACAAGTTCAGGTATGTTCTCAAGAATACTTTTAGGCGCTAATTTACCGGCATAAGGGTGTGACATCAATATTCCTATAATAAATTGTTATTTTCTGGCAGTTAAGATTAAAATTTCTAAAAACATTATATCATTATCATCACATTAAGAAAGCCTCGTACGGCTAAAAAACAACCATTTTTAGAAAAGACGATATATTTGGACGAAGATAAAGGATAACTCACAATTGACTACTTCCCAAGATGAACATATTGATGCCACTGCACATCAGTTAAGTTATTCCTTACAACCCTTTGTCATAGACCAGATTAAGAAGAACCTTAAAACCTATTCCCGGATCTTTAAGGATGAAAACAGACATTATGACCTCCTCTTCTTCTTTTTTGGTCTCGAAATAGCAGATGGCTATCGGCCCGGGAATAAAAATTATTTTGACACATGTATCGAAGGACTTCCCCAAGTACTTTCAAAGTGGATCCATGAACAGATAGTTTCGCATCCTCAAATGAACCGGGCACACCCTTTCTCTCAGATTACTCACGGTCTGCACAAAGTCAGATCACATATGCGAAGTCTCACATCGCTCGGGCCACTGCATCCACTCTGCTTAAACACAGTCTTTTATCCGGCAGTACAGCCTTTCAAATTCAAAGGTCTCGTGCACTATATACGATCAGAATACTCCCTTTTTCCACTTCAAGCGCTGCGACAGGCGGAGGAAAACGACTTTTTCAGTCTGCTTTTTGAATGGATAGACAAGACTGTAGATAGACTTGTACTGGTCTCTTTATACGATGGAAAACATATTGACGAGCTCCATGCTTTACAAGAACAGCGTCTGTTGGAACATCAAAAAGAGACAATTTCTTCGATGCTGCTAGGATATTCCGATGCGCGTGATGAGATCAACAGCGGAACCCCTCACTACTACACTTCACAGCGCCAGTCTACAAGGCGTATCACGCAAAAGAATGTCCGTTTTATCAGTTATGAGACATTTATGCACCTGCGCGCAAACGGCAATACTGATGATACAGACTTTGCTGCCGAGATCATACTTGAACAGCTCCATAATGATTATCACTTTAGCGGCATAGACCTCAGTCCAAAGCACCTGGGGCTTATCCTGCGATTTTACATAAACGGGACCACCGATTCACTCATGATCAGTGAACCCACAGAAGCTACTTTTTATCATTCTGAATTGGGAAAAAACATCCTGCTTGAGTATATAAAAAAAGATCAGGTCCATAATCTTGTACTTAAACACAAGATGGATGATACGCAAAGAGACGAACGAGTAGCCTGGCATAAAAATCTTAATGACGCGCAACTGCCTATGCGTCTTCAAGGCAAGATCAGACAACTGAACTTTTCGTATCATGAGATGTTTATATTGATGGGTGAACGCAATGTAAAGTTCACAACAAGCCTGAAAAGCTTTTATCATGGTCTTGGCTACACATGGGATGGTCTTTTCAGTACTTTTGCACGGCTGCTGCTTGATGCGGGCGGGAATGTCAAACATGTACTAAAAGCTTATGAGCGTTTTTGCTTCAGTCCCTACTATCTGAACCGCTATCCGCTTGACAAAAGCCGTTTTCACTATACGATAGACCTTGTCTTTATGCATGACTTTTACAGTGTCCTTCATCCCGAGGTCTGCCGGTTTTATCATGAGCTTTCTCACTATCCCGACAAGACAAGCGCCAAAAAGATCGTCAATATCACCCTTAAAGCCCTGCTAAGCTACAACCTCAACACGACTAACAACCTGGCACATCTCACCAAACTCCTGAGCATGCTCAGAAACAAGTTCAAAAACGGGATACTTATGCATGCAGACATACTTCAGAAGATCTCCCGACAAAGTGACCTCCATGCCATCATAACCTTGTGCGAGGATATGGAACTCCAGCAGAAAGACGCTGTATTATTTGAGGTGCTTAGCAGGTTTAGCGTCAAAAAACACCACATAAGGATGAGCAGTAACATGTTAGTGAAAGACCTCTATATCAAGTTCTACCTTGACTTCATGCAATCTGAGAGCTCCTCGTTTCATGAAGAGCCGCGCCGTAAAGAGATTGTTCAGGCATTTGATAACTTCAGTGTCGGTGTCCTTGATCACAAAAACCCCCTTTCCCACCTGGGGCCTGGAGTCAACGGTGTCTGTATCCCTTTAGGCGGAGAGCATCACCTCTCTCAGATCAGCCCCTCTTTCATGAACCTGTGTGTCTATACCGAGAAAAAAGTGATCTTATGGGGACTGCTGTGCCGTGCCCATAACAACCATAACACCAAAGAAGTCTACATACTCAATAACTTTCAAGGCTCTATCAACGACAAGAAGATTTCCCCAAAAGAGGTACAAAAGGCTGTGATCGCCGTTTTAAAGGAGTTTGTAACGATCAACAAGATCGACTCTGTCTTGATGAAGCAGCAGTTTTTCAATGCCATAGACATCACAGTCGGACTCCCAAAGAATAATGTCAGACGTGAGATGTATCAGCTGGAGACAACAGTCCGTCTGGACTTTGAGATCAGCGAAGAGGGTCGGTTGAGAGAAGAGAATTTTTTCATACTCTAAGATCTGCTTATCCCCACTGCGCCAAGACACTTAGGAATCGAATATAAAACTCTCGATCCCGTGAGCTTCTCCGACAGCCTTGTTATAGAGCTTTCCGTCATAGGTGTTCAAAGAACTGATCATGACCGGCATCTGCTTGCAGACCTCTTGCGCGCCAAAATGGGCCAAGGCTTTTACATAGGGCAAGGTCGCATTTGTCAGGGCATAGGTCGATGTCTGCGGATAGGCTCCGGGCATATTTGCCACGCAGTAGTGCACGATACCTTCTTCGATAAAGGTCGGATTTGTATGCGTCGTGGCATGTGAACTCTCAAAACAGCCTCCCTGATCAATGGAGACATCCACCAAGACCGAGCCTTTTTTCATCTGTGAGAGCATGGGTCTTGTGATAAGTTTGGGAGCTTTTGCACCGGGAATGAGTACTGTCCCTACTACGATATCACATTGTGGGAGTAGATCGGCTATGGTAGCTGAAGAACTGTACATCGTCGCTACATTAGCCGAAAGGACATCCTCAAGGTAGGAGAGACGCTCTAGGTTCACATCAAAGACAGTCACATCAGCGCCTAGGGCGGCCGCGACTTCTGCCGCACACTTTCCGGCTACTCCGCCGCCGAGTATCATGACCTTGGCACGATGCGTCCCGACCACACCGCCGGCAAGAAGACCCCTTCCGCCATGATAACGTCCAAGATGAACAGCACCCATCAGGGCTGCCATTTTCCCCGCAACCTCGCTCATCGGTTCAAGCAGAGGCAAGCGCCCCTTGACACTAAGCGTCTCATAGGAAAAAGCACGGATTCCTCTGTCCAATAGAAAACGGGTCTGTGTCTCATCCGCAGCGAGGTGAAGGTAGGTAATAAGGGTCTGGTTTTCTTTAAAGAGTGCATATTCCTCGGCAATCGGCTCTTTGACTTTGACGATCAGCTCAGCTGCATCAAAAAGCCTTGCCGCGCTGTCCAAAAGAAGCGCTCCGGCGGCCGCGTAATCGTCATCGCCAAAACCGCTTCCCAAGCCTGCTCCGGTCTGGACATAGACACTGTGGCCCTGTTCACACAACTCTTTCACGCCAGCAGGCGTGACCGCGACACGGTATTCGTCTTTTTTGATCTCTTTAGGTACGCCGATGTTCATGATATTCCCTTTCTAAAAGAGCATCTATCCTATTGTAATTTCTTTTTTGTTAATTTCATATATGATTTTTTAGATTACTCTACACTAGGGTATCTTGGGCTCTTCCTAATGATCTTTTCCCCGTAACTTAGCAATAAGCTTCTCAATGCCCAAAACAACGGAACCGATTGCCAGACCTATCGACAACTCCGCCAAGAGGCTTGGCACAAAACTTAGAAGGTCATGGATGTAATGCACGTTATGCATAAAGATACCGCCTGCGACAAGTAGCATAGCCAAAGTACCTACAATTGTCAGGACTTTGATGACCTTGGGCAAGGCTACGACTAAGATACCGCCTGCCGCTTTGAGCAGTCGGTTCTTCGTTCCGGCTATTGCTATCATCTTGAAACCAACATCATCCATTCTCACCAAAAGTGCGACAAAACCGTAGACACCCATCGTCGCCAAGAGTGCGACAAAGGAGACGACAATGATCTGAACAGGAAGGGCCTTATCCATGACCGTTCCCAATGCGATGACAATGATCTCGATAGAGAGGATAAAGTCGGTAAGGATGGCCGACTTGACCTTTTTGGCCTCATAAGCCAGAATCTCTTCTTCTGAAAGCGACTTCACCTGCTCAATCATCGCCTCATGAGGGAAGAAGTACTCATAGATCTTTTCAGCACCTTCAAAGGCCAGATACAGACCGCCTATCATCAATATCGGAACAATACTCCAAGAGGCAAAGGCACTGAGCAAAAAAGCAAAGGGCAGGATGATGAGTTTGTTTCGCAAGGAACCCTTGGATATGGCCCACAAGACCGGAAGCTCTCTCGAGGCCGAGAAGCCGGATGCTTTTTCCGCACCGACTGCGAGGTCATCCCCCATCACGCCGGCTGTCTTCTGTGTCGCCACCTTGCTCATCGCTGCCGCATCATCCAACAGTGCCGCAATATCATCAAATACCGCAAAAAAACCTATCGCCATTTTTTTTCCTGATCCAGCAAGTCAACTCTATGGCCTGTATTCTATCCAAAATCAATCAAGTTCTATTATCAAGACACATACAAAAGAAGCGATTAGATACGAAAATGTCGAACATCAGATTATAACTATTGCAGGAGATAAGGTCTAAAGAGCTATTTGAAACTCACTCTGTTCCGGCCCTCTCTTTTTGACATGTAAAGCGCCTCATCGACACGTTTTAAAAGGCTGCCATTGGTGTCTTCCTCATTAAATACGCTCACTCCCATGCTGATCGTAACTTTTGAAATATTCTTAAACCTATAGACTTCAACACTGTGTCGCAGCTTTTCAGAGAACTCGAGCGCCTGCTCCCTGTTCAGCGATGGCATGATGATGAGGAACTCTTCACCGCCCCATCGTCCGAAACGGTCACTTTCGCGGATCTCTTCAGAGATCACATTGCAGAGCTCTTTAAGGACATAGTCACCGCTGCTGTGTCCATAGGTATCATTGATCTTTTTAAAAAAATCGATATCGAACATCAGCAGTGCAAAAGAGCCGTTATAGCGCTTACAACGTGCAATCTCTATATTCAATTCCTCACTTGTCTTATGACGGTTGTCAATACCCGTTAAAAAGTCTGTTGTGGCCATCTTATGGAGCTTTTCTTCCATACGTACCCGATTGCTTATATCATGTGCCATCACGACAAACTGCTTATCGCTCCCATTCTCTATACACTGGATACGCACCTCGACGTTGTACTTGCTTCCGTCTTTGCGCTGATGAATTGTCTCAAAGACCAGATATTCTTTAGAACCCTCGATAAGCGGCTGTATCAATGCCATGAATTTTGAGCGTATATACTCAGGTTTTATGTCCATCGGTGTCATATGCGTCAACTCTTCAAGTGTATACCCAATATTCTTTTGCGCCTTTTTATTGGCATAGGTAAAATAAAGACTTTTTGCATCAAAGATATAGACTTCATTGATACTGTTTTCGATAATGATCCCCAGCGATTTCAGTTTGTTTTCTGCCTCACGCTGAGTGCTTATGTCCAGAACCGTTCCCATTATCGAGCGCAATAAGCCTTCCGTATCAAATTCTTTTTTACCAGAGCACTG
>JBFEIF010000081.1:0-10531 GCA_041553795.1 Sulfurimonadaceae bacterium | reverse complement strand
TGTTTCCTTATTTATATGCCGGCACTGAACACCGAAGCTGGCTAAACGATCTGCAATTGTTCATGCAAGGAGAAACGGATGTTCTGCCGCAGTTAGATCACCATAAATGCCAATTTGGAAAATGGCTGTATGGCGAGGGAAAGACATTGATCTCAAGTGAAAACAAATATGCCCTATTGGAGCTACTGCACAAAAGATTGCATCAACTATCGGAAGATCTCATCAAATCAAGGGACAAGGTCTCAAAGGATGTCTGGGAAGTGTCTCTCAAGGGTCTCAAAGAAGTGCATCTCGAACTTCTTGAACTCATCAAAGACAATGCCAGATAATAGTTTTTTCAGGCTAAACTGAAAAAGGACCTGTGGATACTTACCCGCTTCCACGCTTCCCCCGGTCATGACGGCTGCATTCCCTCAGTACTGTAAGATCTGTTTTACTTTAGAATCAGCGTAAAAAGATAATTTAACCATCAATATGATTAAAATTTATACAATAAATGGCTATCAATAATCCAGTAATGTCTTATGATTACATCAGTTCTAATTGAAGAATGAAGATACAAAAAAAAGGAATGGAAAATGTCTTATTTGGTCCCAACGGAATTTGTTACCAAAATGGTCGACTCGGGTGAGTCGAAGGTCTACATGTCAACGAAAGATACGTTGATCCGTGCTTACATGGCCGGTGCGATACTAGCACTGGCAGCCGTGTTTGCAATTACTGTCGCAATGCAAACCGGTTCAGCGCTCTTAGGTGCTGTTTTATTCCCTGTCGGGTTCATCATGTTATATCTGATGCAGTTTGATCTTTTGACGGGTGTGTTTATGCTGGTGCCTCTGGCTTTGCTGGACAAACGTCCCGGTGTTACACTCAACCAGGTCCTTAGAAACTGGGGTCTGGTCTTTATGGGTAACTTAGGTGGTGCATTGACCGTTGCGTTTATGATGGCATTTGTTTTTACCTATGGTTTCTCTGTTGATGGCGGTGCTATAGCAGCAAAGGTCTCGAAGATCGGTGAGGCAAGGACTTTGGGTTACCAGGCACATGGTACAGCAGGATGGTTCACGATCTTTATTCGCGGTATGTTATGTAACTGGATGGTCTCTATGGGTGTTGTCGGTGCTATGGTCTCAACATCGGTCAGCGGTAAAGCAATCGCAATGTGGATGCCGATCATGCTGTTCTTCTTCATGGGCTTTGAACACTCGATTGTCAACATGTTTTTGTTCCCGTTCTCAATGATCATGGGTGGTGACTTTACAGTTATGGATTATTTGATCTGGAACGAGATCCCTACAGCACTGGGGAATCTGGTCGGCGGTCTGGCATTCACGGGTCTGACTCTGTATGCGACACATGTTAAGACAAGTCCAAAAAGAGTACTAAAGTAGTTGATGCTTTGTCTTCATAGACATAGTGTCTATGGAGAAGTCGATGCAATAATTAAGGAATGATATAATGAAAAAAATAGAAATGAGCGAAGCAATCATCCTCGCAAGAAAGTCTGCTAATATGAGTTGGGCAGAACTGTCTGAAAAGGTCGGTATGTCCGAAGTCTTTCTTACCTCGGCCTGTTTGGGAATGAACAGTCTTAAGAAAGAGTATGCTGACAAATTATGCGAAGTCCTTGGTCTTGGTCCGGACGTTGCCCTTGTCTTGCAGGAGTATCCAAATAAGAAATGGGAACAGATCGTTCCTACTGATCCGCTCATCTACCGTTTTTATGAGGCCATCGGTGTCTATGGCGAGACGATGAAAGAGATCATCGGCGAGAAGTTCGGCGATGGTATCATGAGTGCCATTGATTTTTCAATGGATATAGACAAAGAAGAAAACCCAATGGGAGACAGAGTCGTCATCACGATGAATGGCAAGTTTTTGCCGTACAAGGCATGGTGATAAAGCGACTTCCCGAAAATTCAAATCCTCGGCTTTGTTGAAGCTGAGGTACACTAAGGTTTGATGAGACGATGCACAACCAACTAAGCGTCAGTGTTGGAGAATATTCTGACAAAGGCCGTAAAGAGGTCAATCAGGATTTTCACGATATCTGTATACCAAAAGAGCCGCAGTTAAGCAGTAAGGGCATTGCCATCGCTTTGGCAGACGGGATCAGTAGCAGTGAAGTAAGCCAGATCGCGAGCAAGACATCCGTCACCTCGTTTCTAATGGACTATTTCAGTACGCCTGAATCCTGGAGTGTAAAAAAATCGGCACAGCGTGTGTTGAACGCGACAAACTCCTGGCTCTATTCACAAAGCCAGCAGGCTCAGTACCATTATGACAAAGACCGGGGTTATGTCTGTACTTTCAGTGCGATGATCCTGCGATCGACAACGGCGTATATCTTTCATGTGGGCGATACCCGTATCTATCGATTGCGCGGAAACTCTCTGGAGCAGCTGAGCGAAGACCATCGTGTACACATATCAGGTGAGAAAAGTTATCTGGGCCGTGCCCTGGGTGTTGACTCGGACCTGAAGATCGATTATGACACCTTGCAGCTGGAAGAAGAGGATATCTTCTTGTTCCTGACGGATGGGGTCTATGAGTATGTAAGTTCTGATTTTATTATCTATACGCTGCAGAAGTATCAAAGAGACCTCTCCTTTGCGGCAAAAGCTATTGTCGAAAAGGCTTATGAAAATGGAAGTGACGACAACCTCACTATTCAGCTGGTAGGGATAGAGGCTTTGCCGAACAAGGACGTCAAAGAAGTAAACAGGCAACTCTCACAGAAACCTCTGCCGCCGATACTGGAGTCGAGAATGCTTTTTGACGGATATGAGGTCATCCGTGAACTCAGCGGCAGCAGCCGGAGTCATGTCTACCTTGCTGTGGATGCAGAAACAGGCAGCAAGGTGGTCTTGAAAACACCTTCGATCGATCTTCAGAACGACAAGGCCTATCTTGAGCGGTTTTTGATGGAGGAGTGGATCGCCATACGGATGAACAGTCCCCATCTGGTAAAGTCGTATCTTCCAACACGCAAGCGAAACTATCTCTACAATGTCACGGAGTTTATAGAGGGACAGACTCTCAGCCAATGGATGATAGACAATCCCAAGCCGACTTTGGAAGCAGTAAGGAGTATTGCAGAACAGATCGCCAGAGGCGTGCAGGCACTTCACCGACAGGAGATCATCCATCAGGACCTCAGGCCCGAGAATATCATGATCGACACGGCTGGAACCGTCAAGATCATTGATTTTGGCTCAACCCGTGTCGAGGGCATTGCCGATATCAATACTTTTATAGAGCAGGAAAACCTTCTGGGGACTGCCCAATACTCTGCGCCGGAATATTTTCTGGGCGAGGTCGGAACCTCTCGTTCAGACATCTTTTCTCTGGCAGTCATCATCTACCAGATGCTTTCAGGAAGACTCCCCTACGGTGCACAGGTTGCACGATCCACAACAAGGGCTGCACAAAAAAGGCTGAGGTATGAGCATCTTGATTTTGAGGATGATGGAATCCCAATCTGGGTGGATGAAGCGCTTAAAAAAGCCCTGGAACCCAATCCGTATCAACGCTACAGCGAACTTTCCGAGTTCATCTACGATCTCCGCCACCCCAACAGTGAGTTTGTCAACAGGACAAGAGCTCCTTTGATAGAACGCCATCCCGTAGTCCTTTGGAAAGGGATATCTACTGTTCTGTTCATCATCATCCTGATGCTTCTGAGCAGATGATACGATCGGAGTAAAAAGACTAAGAATGCTTTTTGATACGAAGACAGGCTTATCTTACCAGATAAAAGGAAGAGGGAAAACTTATTGGTCTGTACATGTCATGCACTATAATGGAAGATCAGATGAAAGGTAGAAAGTCGTTTAACAGAAAATGAGTCTTATTCAATGGGACTCTTTTTCTTCCAGGTCTTGAAAGTCGGCTCTTCGCTTTTCAAATTCTTCACGATACTTGATAAAATCGCCAAAATTAAAGAACTTGTCATATCTTGAATGCTTTTCCTTCAAGGCTTGTGAATGTTTGATCGGACACCAGAACTGTTCGGTACGTGCCGCTATCTCTTTGACATAGGAAATGACTCCGTTAAAGTATTCGCAATATAGGCAGTTTATCTTCTCTGCCCGGTTAAGATAAAAAAGATTGTACCGGTCCAGAATAACATAATCGCTTCTTTTGACCCTGGGTATTTTGTAGATAGGGAAGCAGATCGTCTGATAGATACTGGCAGAGACATCGACGATCAAAGCAGGTATGATCATGACCCAGATAAAAGGCAGGGTGATGATCTCGCCCAGAGTAAAAGAGGATAGATAGTTGATAGAAGTGATTAGCTTTTCACGGCCCTCTTTGACGACAGTGTCCTCAAAGATGACTTTCTGGTTCTCTATCGTATATAAGAATTCTTTTTCTTTGTTTTTAAGCTCGTCGATTAGCTCGTCTTCGAGTGTTTTGATCTGTTCAAGTATCGCATCGATCCGTGTTTCCATTTCAGAGCCGCCTTTTGTTTTTTTGTTCTATGGCTTTTGACAAGTATAGCAGTATTTAATCCAATACCCAATGATGAGAATAATCTTTAAGATAAAGAGGGGCTTTTTAAGAGAGACAGGTATCTATTTCTTAATTTTAATTAAGGGATAAGCTTAATTGACTTACTATGAGTATAGGTATAAAATTATTATTTTTTATTGTCTATAAAAGGAATACAATGTCTAAATCTCTCAGTGTGTCGCAGCTTTATCATAAGTGTGATCCGGCTCTTTTTTCCTTTGATACAACGGATGAACTTGAAGAACTCAAGCATCCGGTAGGGCAGAAGAATGCGATCGAAGCAGTGGATTTCGCTTCAAATATCCAGCAAGACGGCTATAACCTTTATGCTATGGGGCCGTCCGGAAGCGGTAAGCATTCCGCTGTCATGAGCTTTTTGCAAAAAAAATCTCAGGATGAGTCAGCTCCGAAGGATTGGTGTTATGTCAATAATTTTAAAGATCCCAGAAAACCTATCGCCATTGAACTTCCTTTTGGACAGGCTTCTGTCCTCAAAGACGATATTTATGACCTTATCGAACTTTTAAAGACGATCCTGCCGAGTGTATTTGAAGGAAATACCTACAGAAACGAGCGTGAGGCGATCAATCAAAAGTATGTCGACATGCAGTCAGAGATCTTTAAAAAGCTGCAGGATGAAGCCGCTAAACACGGTGTTTCGATGAATGCTTCGTCTAAGAGCAGGGTGACTTTCGCTCCTGTCATCAATGGAAAGGTCCTTACAGCTGATGAGTTTAAGGCGATTACCGGAGAGGAAAAAGAGAAAATCACCAAACAACTTCAGGAGTTTGAACTCCTTGTCAAAGATGGTCTGCATAGGGTGAGCGAACTCAACAATGCGATGCTGAAAGAGTTTAGAAAACACGATAAAAAGACAACACAGGAAGCAGTCCAGTCACTTATTGACGAGGTGCGCCGAAAATATTCGGATGTTCCAAAAATCATCGATTATCTCGATGCCATGCAGGATGATGTTATCCGGCATGTGCAGGATTTTTTGACCAAAACCGATGAGATGCAGGGACTGCCCCTGTTTATGCAGGAATACTATACGCCTTCGTTTATCCGTTACAAGGTCAATCTTTTTATTGCCCATGATGACGGAAGCACGGCTCCGGTTGTTTTTGAGGATAACCCTACCCATCAGAACCTTATCGGAAGGATAGAACATGTCTCGCAGGTGGGGACGCTCGTCACGGACTTCAGTATGATAAAACCGGGAGCTCTGCATAAGGCGAACGGAGGATATCTTGTACTTGATGCCAGAAAACTTCTGATGCAGCCCTTTGCCTATGAAGAACTAAAACGTGTCCTGCGTTCCAAAGAGATACGCATCGAGTCCTTGGCGCAGCAATACTCTTTTATCAGTACGACCACACTGGAACCGGAGCCCATTCCTATCAATGTCAAGGTCGTACTGATCGGCGAACGCATATTTTATTATCTTCTGCATCAGTATGACCCTGATTTTAAAGAGCTGTTCAAAGTCACTGCCGACTTTGAAGATGATATTCCACGCAGCGATGAGAACCTTCAGCTGTATGCCCGCATGATAGGCGATATCACAAAACGGCATGAACTTCGTCCCTTGACTCCTGAGGCCGTGGCCAGAGTGATCGAGCAAAGCTCGCGCGAAGTCTCGCATGCCTCAAAGTTCTCGACTCATCTGCGCACCCTGTCCGATCTTTTAAAAGAAGCAGACTACTGGTCGAAGACGAATGACCATAATGTGATCACAAAAAGCGATATAGAGAAGGTCCTTGATACGCGAAGAGAGCGCTTGAACCGTATTCAGATGAAGCTCTATGAGCAGATCGATGAAGGCACGATCATGATCCGTGTCAAAGGAAGTGCCGTGGGTCAGATAAATGCCTTGAGTTTTATCTCCATGGGAGGCTATAACTTCGGTCTTTCATCACGAATAACAGCAAGGACCCGCATCGGAAAAGGGGAGATCATCGATATCGAACGCAAAGTCGATCTGGGCGGTCCTATCCACTCAAAAGGGGTGATGATATTGAGTGCCTATCTTGGGTCGACATATGCTTCTGATATGCCTTTGAGCCTCTCTGCCTCCTTGGTGTTTGAACAGTCCTACGGGATGGTCGAAGGCGACAGTGCCTCTTCGACAGAACTCTATGCCTTGCTCTCTTCGCTATCGGATCTTCCTATCAAACAAAATATCGCCGTCACCGGTTCGGTAAACCAATTTGGAGAGGTGCAGCCAATCGGCGGTGTGAATGAAAAGATAGAAGGTTTTTTTGATATCTGTATGCGTCAGGATCCGGATGCTTTTTTCGGAGTCATGATCCCGGAGGCCAATGTCAAACATCTTATGCTTAAAGAAGAGATACTAAAAGCAGTGGAAGAGAACAAGTTCGCCATCTATGCAGTCAGTACGATAGACGAAGGGATTACGATCTTGACGGGTATTGAAGCAGGTCGGCGTGATGAGAAGGGCGAATATCCTTCTGATTCTGTCAACGGAAGAGTGGTTGCACGTATTAAAGAGTTTTCAGAAACAGTGCGGAAGTTTAATCATCCAAAACATGATCTGAAGAAAGATGAGGAGACTACTTTTTCAGACTGAGACTGCGAAGCCTCATGTAGAGTGAACGTTCTTCTTCTGTCAGATGCACCGGTACCTGGACATTAAGGCGGAGGTAGATATCGCCTCTTTTTGATTCTCCAAAATAGGGCAGTCCTTTTTCGCCGATGCGTAAGACGGCATTGGGCTGTGTACCTTGTGGTACAGTGACTTTTATCGGTTTTTCAAGGGTGGGGATTTCGATCTCAGTGCCAAGCACGGCATCCGTCAAATCTATATCCATAGCATGCCAGAGATCGGCTCCTGCACGTTTGAAGCGTGTGTCAAAGGCAGTTCTGACAACTACGAGAAGGTCGCCGGCTTTGCCTTCGGGTGTTGGGCTCGGTCTGCCGTGTGCGGGAACACGCAAGACCATACCCTCTTCTGCTCCTACAGGAATCTTCACATTGATGGTCTCAGGTTCATCTATCATCCCGGTACCATGACATTTTGCGCAGGGCGTATCGATGAACTTTCCTCTGCCGGAGCATTCACGGCAGGGTCGTATCTCCTGATAAGAGACATTTCCTTCCTGTCGGGTATTGATGATATTTCCTGTTCCGTTACAGACAGTACAGGTACGGGGCTGTGTGCCTGAAGCTGCACCGTTTCCCATGCAGGAAGGACATGGCCGAGGATGGCTGATATAGATAGCTTCATCACCGCCCGTCATGATCTTTTGCAGTGGTACGACAACCTGGACTCTTATATCTTCTCCCCGTGATGAGGTATGCCGTCCTCTTCTGAAAAAACCGTCAAAGATACCGCCTCCGAAGCCGCCGAGATCAAAACCGAATCCGCCGCCGCCAAAAATCTCATCAAAGTTGATACCGCCAAAAAGGTCTTCTTGGGAGAATCCGGAGACGGCATCAAAGCCTCTGTTGTCATACTCCTTGCGTTTTTTCGGATCGGAAAGGACAGCATAGGCTTCTGCGATCTCTTTGAACTTCTCTTCAGCATCGGGTTCTTTGTTTCTGTCGGGATGGTATTTTAATGCCAGTTTTCGAAAGGTGCTTTTGATCTCTTTCTGATCAGCATCCTTTGAAACGCCCAGCACTTCATAATAATCCCGCTTTTTTGCCGTTTCGATTGTTTATCCCTTGGTCTTATTCGTGAAAATCAGCGTCCACGACACGTTCATACGGCGCATCGCCGCTTTGGGTCTGAGATCCTTGTGTGCTTGCACCGGTATTTGCCTCAGTGCTCTGGCCTTGAGAATAGATAGCGGTTCCCGCTTGTTTCATCAGTTCTTTCAGCTCTTCGGAACGTTGTGTGGAGAGGTCGACATCGCTGTTGTTGACGGCCTCTTTCGCTTCTTTGAGTTTTGCTTCTATCTTGGCTCTCAGATCGGCATCGAGTTTGTCTGCATAATCGGCTAAGAGCCTTTCCGCTTCATAGCAGATGGCATCGGCGCTGTTGAGTTTGTCTGCTTTTTCTTTTCGCTTTTTATCTTCATCGGCATATTGTTCCGCTTCTTTGACCATTCTCTCTTTATCTTCATTCGAAAGGCGCGTCGATGCCGTTATCTTGATGGATTGGCTCTTGCCAGTTGCGACATCTTTGGCCGTGACGTTAAGGATACCGCTGGCATCAATGTCGAAGGTGACGTCGATCTTTGGTATGCCGCGCGGAGCAGGAACGATACCGTCAAGGTTGAATTGTCCCAGTGAGGTATTGTCAGCCGCCATAGGACGTTCCCCCTGTATGACATGGACGGTAACGCTTGTCTGCATATCGGCAGCAGTGGTAAAAGTCTCGGTATGTTTGACGGGAATAGGAGAGTTTCTGCTGATCAAAGGTGCGACAACGCCTCCTAGTGTTTCAACGCCAAGACTCAGCGGTGTGACGTCGACCAGTACGATATCGCCGACTTCGCCTGAGAGCACACCGGCCTGTATCGCTGCACCGCTTGCGACACACTCCATAGGATCGACACCGCCTTCAGCCTTTTTCCCCAGAAGTTTTTCGAAATAATCGCGTACGACAGGCATCCTTGTCGGTCCGCCGACAAAGACGATACGGTCCACCTCACTGGCACCCGCATCATTTAAAGCCTGCTCTATAGGTCTCTTACATCGCTCGACAACAGGACGGACAAGACGCTCAAGGTCTGTTCGTGTCAGGTCGATATCAAGATGTTTGTCGGCGGAGATGTAAGGAAGACTGACATGTGTCGTGGTGCTTGTCGTCAACTCGATCTTGGCCATCTCTGCAGCTTCCAATAATCGTGCTGATGCTTTTTTATCGGTTGTGATATCGATGCCGGATTGGACTTTGAATTTCTCGGCGAGGTTTTTAAAGATCTCTTCATTCATGTCTGTTCCACCAAGCTATGTATCACCGCTTGTCGATTTGACTTCGAAGACACCGTTTCCAAACTCCATGATCGTCACGTCGAGCGTCCCACCCCCAAAGTCGATGACCGCTATTTTGATATCTTCGCCGCTGCGGTCGAGACCATAGGCCAAGGCTGCTGCGGTTGGCTCGTTAACAAGGCGGATGACTTCCAGACCTGCGATCTTGCAGGCATCTTTCGTCGCACTTCTTTGGTTGTCGTCAAAATAGGCGGGAACGGTCACAACCGCTTTTTCTACGGGTTCGCCCAGATAGGCTTCTGCATCGCTTTTGATCTTTTGAAGTAAAAAAGCAGAGAGCTGTTCCGGTGTAAATTCCTTGTCTCTCAAGCGGATCTTCTCGCGTTTTCCCATCTTTCTTTTGAAAGCACTTGCAGTGCCTTCAGGGTTTTCTGCCGCCTGTCTGCGTGCAGGTTCACCGACTAATTTGTTTCCATCAGCGGTGATGGCGACATAGCTTGGAAATGCCTTTCCACTGAGACTGATACCCTCTGTACTGGGGATGATGACCGGTTTCCCGCCGCGAAGTACGGCTGCCGCCGAGTTTGATGTCCCTAGGTCTATTCCGATTATTGCCATAAAGTATCCTTTTTTGATTTAATAATTCATTATTGATCACAGCTCCTTTTATGCAAATCGGATATAAAACCGATCCTTAGGACCTGTGAGACTAAAGTGCGACTACCAAGATCATGCCCCTTCTGTAGAAATAGATACGCTTTTTACCGAAACCTTTGACGGCACTTTTAAAGCTTTCGATGTCATGGATCTCTTTGTCTTCGACCTGGATGATGACATCGCCTTCTATTATTCCTGCTTTTTGTGCGGAACTCTTATCTTTGAGCTTGGCCACATAGACACCTTCTATGTCTTTAGGGATACCCGTTGAATTTCTAAACTGTGGCGTGACAGGTTCGACATGCATCCCTTCATACTCATAGCCGTAATCACTTTGAGCGCTTTTTCCGGTCGGTGCCTGAAGTTTGACCTTCTCTTCATGTACCTTTTTGTTTCGGACGAACTTGATGGTCACTTCAGTTCCCGGTGTCATCGAACCGATAAGGTTTCGAAG
>JBFEIF010000080.1:0-10533 GCA_041553795.1 Sulfurimonadaceae bacterium | reverse complement strand
TGCCTCGACTATGGTCTCTCCCTCGTTCAGCGTTCCGCCGGGAAAACCCATTCGCCCATCCCAGCGGTCGATCATGATGACTGCAGGACATTTGACTTTTTGGATCTCATCTTTAAAGTATTTCCATGGCGATATCTCTTCGACATAGATGGCAAGAAAAACGGCTTCGGTCTGTCCTTCAGCCCGTTTTGCAAATGAAGTACGTTCGCTCATAATAATAGACTCCGCTTTAAAGTAAAAGATTGTACAGCAGTTTATATCAAAAAGAGGCTATACACTCAGGATCGTTTATTGATAAAATAAACGGCTATCAAGGAGATGGTCCCGCCGAAAAGAATATGCAGCTGTACACGCTCTCCTAGTACAAGAAAACTGACCAATACAGCGAAAAAAGGGACAAGAAACATAAATGAGCTGGCCTTGCTTGAACCGAGTCTTCCCGAGGCGATGAAAAAGATGGTCGTTGCGACGCTTTGTCCTAATACCCCGAGGTACAAAAGTGCCATCCAAAACCGGCTTCCTTGTTCAAAGACAATTCCGATATCATAAGGAAGTGTCACAACCAGTAAGATCAGCATAGAGAGGGTTGAGATAAAAAAACTGTAATGAATGGGATTGATATGAAGATGCGATTCCTGCGCAATAAGGGTTACAGCCGCCCATGTCATGGCGGCAAGGATAAAATATATCCCTCCTCCATGGATAAAAGTCTGAAGCTCATAAAGGTCGAGCATGATGAACCCGCCGATAATTCCGATGGCAAGACCAAGATACTGACGCGGGGTATGGGCCTTTTTAAAGATGAAAAGGACGAGGATAAAAGTGAACATAGGGCTGAGTATGGTAATGATAACACCGCCGTTTCCTGCCGTGGAAGCTTGAACACCCAAATAGGCAAAAAGCATGAAGATGATGTTGAGAAGTGAACTTGAAAGAATATATTTGATCCCTTTTGTTGGAAGACGGAGTGGTTCTTTGACAAAGAAAAGGATGGGAATAAAGGAGAAGAACATGATGATAAAACGCCACAGTGTGACGATCTCCACACTGACAGACTCGGTCAGTATCTTCAAAGCGGTCCATCCCCCTCCCCAAAGGAGCATAGCAAGAAGGATAAGCAGAGTGAATCTCATTTAGATTTTACAGTTGGCAAGGGGGAGGCTTATCTTAAAAAGCGCCCCTCCGTCACGATTAAAGGCTTCTAATAAACCTTTTTGATGATCTTCGACGATGGTCTTGCTCATATACAGACCCAAGCCGGTGCCATTTTTTGTCTTGGTTGAGAAATAGGGGTCAAAGATGAACTTGATCGCATCGTCATCTATCCCACCCGCATTGTCGCTGATCTCTATGACGACATGCTCATCTTGAACATACTCATTGATGGTGATAGTCGGGTTTTTGGGCTTATTCTCCGCAAGGGCATCGCAGGCGTTGTTCAAGATGTTGATAAGGACCTGGATAAGTTCATGCCGGTAAAGTGCAAGGCAGACATCGGTCTGCTCTTTATAGACCAGTTTTATCTGTTTGTTGAAGCGGTGTTCAATCAGCTGTGCCGCTTCATGTACCAGTTTGCTGACATAGGTGTTCTCAATGCCCTTGGAAGGTTTGAAAAAGTCTCTAAAATCATCGATCGTGATGGAAAGATGCTGGATCTGTTGGGATATCTTCTCCATCTGCTCTTGGGCTTTCTCGATCGTGAAGGTATCGAGACTGATATCCATGCTGATGCTTGAAGCGATAGTCGAGATAGTAGATAGAGGTTGACGCCATTGATGGGCTATCATGGATATCATCTCTCCCATAGCTGCATGACGCGATTGTGCGATAAGTTGTTCCTGCTGTTGTAGAAAAAGTTTCTTGTCGGTAATGTTGTGCGCGATACAGACATACCCGATATGCTCATTTTCGGAGGTATACTCAGGTGATATCCGCATGTCCAGCCAATATGACTGATGGGTATTGTTGATGTTTTTGATTTCACCGGTATATGCTATCTCTTTTTTGAGATCCTGCCAGATCTTCTTTAGTTCTGCCCTCTCCATGCCGGGATCAAAAAGAAGTAAAAAAGGTTCCGAAATAAAGTGTTTCTTACTGTACCCGCTGACTTCGCAATAGGCGGCGGAGATATTGGTGATGATCCCGTTGAGATCTATATGTGCGGTAATGACATGCTTATTGATGATGTCAAGATTGTTCTGGATAGACCTTGTCTTTCGTTCGCTTTCGACCAGAGCCAAAGTGATACGCTTTTCGAGCTCCTGATTGAAGTTTTCAAGTAGCCGGGTCTTTTCAGCCAGCAAGCTATTGGCCTGGAGCAGATTTGCATTGTCAAGTTCATTTTTCTGCCTGAAAGCATTGAAGATCAGAGATACGGTAATGAAAGCTATGCTGATGAGGGCAAGTTCCGACAGCGAATAATAGATCCCTTCTTCACCAAGAAGAATATAACCTAAAAAGTAAGAGAGCAGGATCGCAGCCAGCCAGAAGAGACCGGCTAAGGTGCCTCGAAGCAGGAAGGCGCAGGCAAAAAATATCGGTGCCCATATGACCTTTGTCGGGTCATCCTCTGCCATAAAGAAGACAAGGGTGATCGTTATATACAAAGCCGGGATGAACAGAAAACTGCTCAGCGCATAGTTCTCTTTTTTTTGTCGCAGAAGAAGCATGAGAAAGAAGCTGGTGATGGAAAAGAGTATATCGCTGTAAAAAAGAAGCGGGCCTATATTGTTGTGGAAAAAAGCTATAAAGGGCGACAGGATGATTGCCAGCGCCAGCATGGTGTTGAAAAATTGAAATTGAAAGGCTAAAAGCTTTTCGTCTTTTTGAAAGCTATGCCCGCTGAGGAGATAGTCATACGGAAGGGGTCTAGTCATATGGCAGTTTCTGACGCTTAAGGACGATACCAAGTTTGACACCGCTGAACAGGAACCACAGTAGCATAACAGGATAGGAATAGAGGTTCCATTCAAAGATATTGATGCCCCAATTGAAGAGACTGAGTACGAGCCACATCAAGATCATCTCTAAGAGGAAAAAAAGTATGGGAACAATATACGAAGGGCGCCGCCGTCTTTTTTCCATGAAATGTCTCTGCATCTTATCATCAACCTTTTGAATACAATTTGATGGAGGTATCTCTAAAACATCCCCAAAGGAATTTCTACTATTTTAACATCACTATATAGTAAAGAACTTAAAAAACTTCAGCAACCTGTATACTAAGTCTTATCTTTCGTCTTTTTCCGGTTCATCAGCCGGGATCCAGCTTGGTTCATGGGCATCCGAAGGCTTTCCGTGCAGTACATGATAGGGTTTGTAGCGGCTTTTGTACTCAAGACTCTGGCAGCCTTGGACATAATATCCCATATAGATCCAGTCAAGGTCCATGTCTTTTGCTATCTGGATCTGGCGCAGCATAGAGAATGTTCCCAGAGAGTGTTTGGAAAAATCAGGATCATAATAAAAGTATATAGAGGAGATCCCGTTGGGAAGGAGATCGATCAGGTCGACACCGACAAGCACATCGTCAATATAATAGAGGACCTCATAGCCAAAATCCCCGTGTCCATGGACAAAAGACATATAATAATGTCTTGGGGTAGTCGTCTCATGATCCCAGTCGCGCTTGTCTTTCATATGGGAATGATACTTTTCAAAAAGAGCAAGATGGGCGGTGGTTACCTGAGGATGCTGGACCACGATCTGGGTGTTTTCATTTTTACGGAGTATCCGGCGTTCTGATCTAGAGAAGCGATAGTTCTTGACATCGATTTTAAAACTTTCACAGGCATTGCACTCTGCACAGATAGGCCGGAAAAACATATTTCCGAAACGTCTCCATCCCCGTTCAATAAGGGCCTCGCAATACGAAGCAGAACACCCTTCAATAAACTTGTAATGGGTAGTCTGCTTCAGATTGTCCAGGTAGGAACAGTCGTCTTCATTGGTGGATTCGTGCAAGAGTCTATTCATAAGTGAAAGTTTACCCTAAACTCAATGCGGTTATAGGCGGTTCCAGTTCTTGGCAGATATTAATCTCGATCTTTTTGCATAAAGCAGGCAATCGTTCTTCGACAAGCTGAAGATGAAATTGTAAAAGAAGATGCATCTCAAGCGACATCCTGTCTTTCCATTTCCCGGTAATAAAGACAGTATCATCTGAATGCATAAGCCTGTACTCAAGGCAGCCCTCTTCTTTATGTGTCGGAGCTATGGTCTCATAACAGGCTTGAAGGACATCTTCAAGATGCTTTTTTTTGATTTTGATACGGATTAAAAGACGGACAGCATCGGCAGTATAGACAAGAGCTTGCATTGAAATCCTTTTGAAAAGGATTCTAAGCAAAAAACAATAAAAGGATGTTAAAATATAGGGAAATTTTAAGAAATGAGATAGCCGAGTTCTCATCTGTGGTAGATATATCTTGCCTATGAATACCCGATGAATTAGGGGCAGACCGGTTCATTATAAAGATCAGGAGAAAGAACGAGATGTTAGTACACTGGGTGAAAAAAAACAAAAAACTTGCGTTAAAGATAACTGGAGTGAACTTTTTACTGATGGCCCTTGTCATGCTTTTTTGGGCTCAGCCAAAAAACGGAATGAGCGAAAATGAGAAGGCCTCAGCCAATTTGGCCCGAATGGAAGCCCAGGTAAGCGGAAGTTCACAAAAACCGGCTTCATCTGCGCAGGATTTCAGACAGGTGCATGCTGCTCATCAGGCAGAACAGGTCCGGATATTTTTGATCCTGATGGTCATACTTGGAAGCGCATCTCTGGTATACGGATTTCTAAAAAAAGAAGACACTCCGCCGTCTTAGGCGGCAAACTTTTAAAATATCTTCTCTACAAAGACTTCAAAATCCTTCATGACTGCAGCAAAACTGTTTAGCATGTAATGATCATCAGGATAGGTCCTGACCAGGGCATCTGAAAAATGCAAGGCCGAGGCCTCAGGATCGATGATACTGTCTTTCTCGCCCAAAGCGACAAAACAGTTACTAGGATGTCTCATATTGTTGAGATTACTCGAATAGTTCAGATACATGTTGGCCGCGTTCATGATGATCTTTTTCTTCTCAAGATCGACTTCCTGTTCGAGCAGTTTTTTGGCTTCGAGTGCTGGCTGATAGACAGGATTGATAAGCAGGCAGTCTTTTTTAAACTTCGCCGCGAGGTAATAGGCATAAAAGCCGCCCAAAGAGGCACCGATGACGATAGTGTCATTGGAGGCAGTGCGCAGCGTGTCCTCGCACAAGTTCATACATTCAAGCGGGTCAAGCGGAAGGTCCGGGATCAGAAGTCGGTTGTTTGGATAGAGTTGGCGTAAAAGCTGTGGTTTGCTGCCCTGAGAGGATGAGTCATATCCATGCAGATATAAGATAGAGCGGTTATTGAAATTTGCCATGTGTTGTCCTCTGAGTCGAGTGTGCTTGAAGACTATTATACTCAAATCAAAGGATGAAAAGAATAAACCGGGGGTATATCCTTAATGCGTACTTTGTGAGATCAGGACACCTTCGATAAGTTTGTCGATATCGCCGTCAAGGATCGCATTGACATTGGAAAAGGCTTCATTGGAACGCGTGTCTTTGACCTGTTGGTAGGGCTGCATGACGTAAGAACGGATCTGGTGGCCCCATCCGATCTCTGATTTTTCGACACCGTCTTTCTCTGCCTGCTGCTTTTCCATCTCGAGTTCATACAGACGCGATTTTAGCATCTTCATCGCCGTAGCCTTATTCTTATGCTGACTTCGGTCGTTTTGGCACTGTACGACGACCCCTGTCTCGATATGCGTGATGCGGATAGCGGATTCTGTCTTATTGACATGCTGTCCGCCCGCTCCGGATGCTCTGTAGGTGTCGATACGGATATCCTTGTCTTCGATCTCGATGTCGATGTCGTCATCAAGCTCAGGCGAGACCATGACCGAGGTGAAAGAAGTATGGCGTTTTGCATTCGAATCAAAAGGCGATATTCTGACTAGGCGGTGGATCCCGTTCTCGACCTTAAGATAACCGTAGGCATTTTCACCGCTGATCAGTATAGA
Organism: Sulfurimonadaceae bacterium; assembly: GCA_041553795.1. Taxonomy (GTDB): domain Bacteria; phylum Campylobacterota; class Campylobacteria; order Campylobacterales; family Sulfurimonadaceae. The sequence continues at coordinate 4,477 of JBFEIF010000080.1, read as the reverse complement.
AGCGTCTTTGATCCCGGCTTCTTCACCGTTTTGATAATCCAGTATCTCTGTCTTAAACCCATGTCTTTCGGCCCAGCGCGTATACATCCTGAAAAGTATATGGGCCCAGTCTTGTGACTCGGTACCGCCGGCTCCAGGGTGAATAGAAAGGATAGCAGAGTTGGCATCGTTCTCACCGCTGAGCATCACTTCGATCTCCATCTTCTTGACGCTCTCGTTTAGATCATCGGCTTCACTGAAAAGTGTCTCTATCGTCTCGTCATCTTTTTCTTCTTTTGCCATCTCATAGAGGTCGTGGGCATCTTCAAGTTTCCCTGATGCCGACTTGAACTTCTCAAGTTTGCGTTCAAGCTGTGTCTTCTCTTTTTGGATGACGGCAGCTTGAGCTGCGTCGTTCCAAAAGTCCTGCTCGTTTTCAAGAGCAGCTATCTCGGAAAGACGCTCCTGGATTGCTGAGGGCTTAACGATATTGCTGATATTATTCATCTTTGTGGCTAAGGTTTTTAAAAGTTCGCCGTATTCGTAATGGTCCATAGTGTTATCCGATTAAATATTATATAATTCGCTTATTATAAACCATGAAGGCTTAAAAAGATGAAGATTGTCCGTTCGCCGCAAGAACTAAAATCGATTTTAAAAGAAGAAAAGGGGACGCTTGGTTTTGTTCCGACTATGGGTGCTTTGCACCGCGGACATCTGAGCTTGATAGAAGCCTCTGTCAAAGAGAATGATATCACTGTCGTCTCGGTCTTTGTAAACCCGACGCAGTTTCTTGAAGGCGAGGATCTTGACAAATACCCTTCGAAATTTGAGGCGGATGAGAGGATATGTACTCTGGCCGGAGTCGATATACTTTTCTACCCTCAGGCAAGTGATATGTATGAGGCAGACGAGATCAAGATAGCCGCCCCTAATGTCCGCGGGTTTATTCTTGAGGGCCATGTCCGTCCGGGCCATTTCGACGGTGTTTTGACAGTCGTGATGAAACTTTTGAATATCGTCTCGCCAAGACGTGCCTATTTCGGAAAAAAAGACGCTCAGCAGCTGGTATTGATCATGCAGATGGTCAGAAACTTCTATATGGATGTCGAGATCGTCCCTCTTGAAACGGTCCGCGAAAGTGACGGTCTGGCAATGAGTTCGCGAAATGTCTATTTGAATGAGACAGAAAGAGTGGATGCTTTGAAGATCTCGAAGTCTTTAAAGGTGGCGACGAACCTTGTCATAAGAAAGAACTTTGAGGTCAAGGCTATCAAAGAAGCGATGTTTGAAACGCTTGAGCCTTTGGATGTGGAATATATCTCGATCGTGTCCCGCTCGTTTGTCCCTCAAGAAGAGATAGAGATAGGAAACAGTATCATCCTTGTCGCTGCCAGACTGGGGACGACCCGGCTGATTGACAATATCTGGATCTAAGATTTGATTACTTGATCGGTCTGAGGTAGTCAAACTCTACCAAAAGATCGACGACCTGCTTGTAGACAGGGACCGCCGTCAGGGAAGCAAAGTGGTTTTCTTTTGGCTGGATCACCGTCACTCCGATAGTATATTTGCTTTTTTCATCATTGGCAAAGCCGAAGAAAGAGGTGTTATACTTTCGTACATACCTTCCTTTTTCAGCAATATGGGCGGTCCCTGTTTTTCCTCCGACCTCAAGTCCCGGTGTTATCGTACCTGTCCCGGTTCCTTCCTGTACGGTCTTGATGAGGATCTTCTTCATCCTTTCTGCTGTTGCCTGTGAGATGACCTGTACGGAGCCTTCAGGGTTTATCGGTTCGACGTTCCCGTGAGTATCGACCATCTTTTGGACAAGGTAGGGTTGCAGGGTACGGCCGCGGTTGTTAAAGGAGTTATAGGCTTTGAGTATCTGCATCATATTGACATTAAGACCGTATCCGTACGAGGTCGTTGCCTTATAGGTCTCGTTTTTGAGTCTGTTGATAGCGGGGACGCTTCCCTGTTTCTCGTAAGGAAGTCTTACCCCCGATTTTTGGGCAAATCCAAAGTCGATGAGTCCCTGGTAATATTCAAGAGCAGGAAGCTTTTGTGAAAGCTGGGCGATCCCGATATTGGAAGAGTGCACGATGACGTTTTCTGCACTGAGCCATTGGAACTTATGCTCATCCGTTATGGTCTTGGTACCCAGTTTCATACGTCCGTTATGCCCGTCGACAAGGTCATAGGGATTGACAAGTTTATGTTCTAAAAGAAGGGCAAAGACGATCGGTTTCAAGACAGAGCCCGGCTCAAAACTGTACTCGATGACATTGGCATTCAAAGAGGGATAGTCTGAACGGCGGATATTGTTGGGCACAAAACGGTTGGAGCTGGCCATAGAGATGATCTTTCCTGTAGCCGATTCCATTACGACCGCGATGATCTCGTCGGCATCAAGCTTTTGTTGCATCTTGCTCAGGCTTCGTTCTATACGCTTTTGCAGGGTCACCGGTATGGTGAGCTGGACGTTAAGCCCATCGATATCCGGTCTGGTATAGGACTTCTTGTTTAGGATCATGTAGTTGTTGACGTCTCGGGGACCGAACTGTTTACCGTCCTGCTGGGCATTCAAAGCATAATCAAAACTTTTTTCTATGCCTTTTACCCCCTGTACACGGGTATAGGAGTTGTCCTCGACCTTATGGATATAGCCGACGATAGGGGTAAGGAGGTCTTCATAAGGATAGCGCCGGTTCTCACCGCTTGGCAGGATGCTCAGTCCATGTAGGATGTGCTCACCGTCGGGACGGATATGCTCGACAAAGACCTTCATTCTGCGCAGCCGGTAAGAGAGGTTCTTAAGGTATTGTGCTGCCTGAGGGTCGATGTGGTATGAGAGGACGACACTTCCCTTGCGCGAAGCAAGCTGTTTGTTTATTGTCTTCTCATCGATACCGCTGTAGATAGAAAAAAGCTTGACAAAGAGGTCTTTTTTGTCCGGATCGATATTGTGTGTGTTGACAACCGCTTTGTAGAGCTGCTGGGTCGTCGCGATATGAAAGCCGTCGGCCGAGATGATCTCTCCGCGTTCAGCGCGCGTCTCGTTGGAAGTGAACTCTGAAGGGGTATGGCGTGTATGTAAGACGGTATAGAGCTGTGAGCTTAGAAAGAGCAAAAAGCCGGTGATCAAAAAGAGAAAGAGGACTAAGATTTTCTTGGATTTACTGCGATTGCTCATAGATGCATAATTACTTTTTACAATTGTATCGGAATATTGCTAAAATATCATCAAAAGGATGCTGAATGAAAAAAACTATCTATTTATTGATGATGCTTCTTCTATTGGCAGGCTGTTCGTCTTTGAAGGTCACCGTCGATTATGACACTGAATTTGATTTTACTTCTGCAAAGCGTTTTACTGTCGTTCACCATAACAAGGAAGGGGAGGACACGCTGCTCAACGACAGACTGATCAAAGCGCTCGAAACGGATCTTCAGGCTAAAGCGTACATAAAATCGGACAAAAGCTCTGCCGATCTGATCTTTGTCTTTCACACAAATGTCGAAAGCAAGACGGATATCGATACCGATTACACGATGGTCGGTTACGGAAGATACGGTTTTAGCGGAGGTATGATCGCGACGACACGGACCTACAAGTATGACAAAGGGACTTTGATTATCGATGCGCTGAACCCTGCTGACAAGAAGATCGTATGGAGAGGAACGGCAACAGATATCCTTAAGACCTATAAGACGCCGCAGGAACGCATCGAATACATCAATGGAGTCGTGACAAAGACGATGCAGGATTTTCCAAGCGGACTGGAAAAATAAGGATGCACGTAAAGTTCACTGATGCGTCCATGCTTGAGATCACGGCTTATCTGGAAGATTCACTCTCAAGCGGCATTAAAAGTATCTCTTTTGAGGTGCTAAACCCTGACTGTTCGTTTGGTACCTATGCCGGACAAGAGATCAAGCTGGAAAATGAAGCTTGCATCTACAGAGGCTACAAGGCATGGACGGATCTGGCTGAACTGCTCTTTTGTCGAATGCTGACACCGGTTCCTGCTGATGGAAATATGGTCGTACTGACATTTGAAAGACTCAATGTCGAAGAGTCTTTTCACAGTTCACAGGGAAACGAAGAGAAGTATGGGGTCGATTCTCCTTTTTTTCAGATCAACAAGAATGAAGAACCTGCCTTTCTGTTGCCTTATCGCAATGCCTTGAAGCATGTAAAGATACATAACCGAAAACGGGTCCTGGACCTGGGTGTCAATTCCGGTGATGAGTTCCATCTTATCAAAGAAGTCCTCTCAGCTGAGCTATTTAAAGAGATCGAACTGGTCGGCATTGATTATTCTGCTTCGGCTATAGCTTTTGCACAAAAGCGTTTTCCCGAAGAGAACGTCACCTTCATAGAGCATGACATCAACAAGCTTGACGAGCTTAAACTGGGAAGGTCTGACCTGATTATCAGCATAGGTACCTTTCAAAGTCCCAACATCGATTTCAAGCCTTTTTTTATGTCCTT
>JBFEIF010000079.1:0-10745 GCA_041553795.1 Sulfurimonadaceae bacterium | reverse complement strand
GTAGAATCAACTCCATTGTACTTGATATCATGGGCCGGATCGAAATAGTATCCGGCGCGAAGCGCCAGTGGGTATTGATTGAACATAGTGTTATATTCCAGACCGAGGTGCAGCTCGATTACATCTTTGGCCTGGAAGTCGCCTTTTGTCTGAATGACTTTGATATCACCGTCAGGATAAGCATAGGGAGCGACAAACTCATTGACAGCCCGGCGGTAGTCGATGTGAACTGCCTCGACAGCAAAGTTCCAGACTTCATTTGGCGTATAGGAAAGACCCACAGAGAAGATGTTTGGCATTGGCAGTGAGCTCTCGCAGATCCAGTTTCCTGCGATATCATTTGTACACCCGTTTTGAGGAGCACTGTCAATAGTCTCCGGTGAGTTTGCAGTGGTCATGGTGTATTGGGGGTCTTGAGTCAGTGTATAGTTGACACCCAGCGCAATGGTCTCATTAGGTTGGTAGAGCAGCCCGAATCGCCATACGGGTTCTTGTTCGCTCTTACTGCCGTAAGTGCTGAAGTCAACGCCGTCAAAACTGCCTGGCTGCGGGGTCTGGTCACGCTGTGTCGTTATGAGCATGTTAGGGGTCACCAGACTTGCGGACACGCCGATCGCCAGTTTGCCCTCAAAGAGGCTATGTGCCAAAGAGACTCCAAATTCATCGAGGTCAAACATCACGTTATGTTTCTCGGCTATACCTCCGCTGATAGGATCGGTGACAGTGACGGAACGGTCGTATGGCAGAAACTCATGATAAAACAGGGCTATAGCGGTCCGTCCGTTTCCAAGAGGGGTTGCCAGTGCCATCAGTGCAGGGTCGATCTGATTGGTCTCGTCAACATGCAGCCCCATACGGATGGACTCCCCGGTACCTAGATTGTCCGCTCCCGGTTGGTTGACCGCTTCGATGTGCCGAAAGTTGCTGTCAAAACGAAACTCTGTTTTGGACAGACGCACCAGTGCAGCCGGATTGGCAAGAGTAGCAGTAGCATCGTTGACTGATGCGACTGCCGTCCCTCCCATTCCGATAGTGCGGGCGCCAGAGGTGTTCAGGGTATAGCTGAAGCCGGACCAGCTAGCCCCGTTATCCAAGGCATAAACGGACAAGGGGAATGACAGGAACAGGATCCCTGATATCCACGAGAATAATAGATTTTTCATAGACAGCTCCTTTTGAAGGATAACTCTTTATTAGGGAACACTTTATCATTATTAATGTTAAATGTAAAAATTAAATGATATTGGGTTTGTCTGTTTAATTGATGGAAAGTATTTAAATTAAAATATTTTTGATTTAAAAGAATAAGAGTGATTGTTCGAAAGAAGAGATAGACAGCAGGTTTACTGCCAGCTTACATCTGAGTTCTAGAGATCTCTTTATAAGCATTAAGTGCTTTGTTTCTGACTTCAAGCATAAGTTTCATACTGATCTCAGCTTTGTCGATGGCAAGCGCAGCCTGATGCAGGTCTTTTACCTGTCCGGTTGCCAGATCGCTCATCGCTTTCTCTCCGGCGACTTGCATCTCGTTAACATCATTAATCGATTGTTTTAGTGCTTCCGCAAAGCCTTCACCACTTGTCTGGTTCTTGGTGTTTGCCTTACCCAGTAAGTCAGCAGTGGAAAGACCGGAAACTTTGTTTAAATCGCTCATAATCTAATTATACCTTATTTTTTTATGCTTGTATAATGCTCATCGCACTTTGTGCCATGCTTTTTACGCTTTGAAATGCCGCCACATTTGCCTGATAGGAGCGTGTCGCTTCGATCAAGTCTGCCATTTCGATGACAGGGTTGATGTTCGGATAAGCGACATATCCTTCAGCATTTGCGTCAGGATGCCCCGGTTCAAACTTCATCATCGGCTCTTTGTCATCACGGATGATCTTGTCTACCAATACAGACATAATCGGCGGATTTACCTTTTTGTTAAAGTCGCCTTCGTCAAGCGGATCGGAATATCCTGCATCGCTGGTGTCTTCTAAGAGTTTTTCATTGTATATCTTGTTAAAGTCGATCGCTTTGAACATGACTTCTCTGCGTCGGTAAGGTCCGCCTTCTTCTGTACGTGTGGTCTGTGCATTGGCAATGTTCGAAGAGATGACATTGACACGTGCTCTTTGTGCGGAAAGACCGTAGCCGCTAATATCAAAACTGTTTAAAAACTGGCTCATAATGAAATCCTTTTCACGTTGTTTTACTCAATCTATCTTTATTGTGTTCGTTCAGACGCTTGCAAAACGGCTTTGAACATCATGGCTTCTTTTTTCAAAGCGGCTGTAAGGCCCTGAAACATCATGGAGTTCTTTGTCATCTCGGTTGTCTCAATATCAAGATCGACACTGTTCCCGTCATTTCGGGCAAGATGTCCGTCTCGGTAGAAAAGCTGGGCCTGACCGCTGTTTTCTTCAAGGGCAGACTTGAAATGCGCGCCGTCTGTCTGAGCCAGTTCAAGTTTAGGGACTTGGGGCTCATTGAAGATCTTTTTTGACTCGGCCTGGAGTGTCTTTTCAAAGCTGATATCCCTTGGACGATAAAATGGCGTATCTTCGTTTGCGATGTTTCCTGCAATCAAATCCTGACGTGCAGCACGGTAATCCAGGGCTTTGGACATAAGATCGTGTGCTCTTGAGATCTGGATACTCATCTTGACTCCTTAAGAATTATCTTTACAAAGCAAATAATATTCCAATATTGCTTTGAAAAAGGATTATTGTTCACAACAGCTTTTAATACTAATTTTTAGCTTCTATCGCTAAAATACCAAAGATAGATTATACCTATATTTTTAATACAAGTTGGATGATGACAGACCGGTCACTTTTCTTATCAGTAGTACTGCTTATTACGATAGGGATAGTACTCTCTTATTCACTGTCAACGTACATCGTCATACTCTTTGACTACAATCCATTCCACTTTGCCGTCCGACAGGCGGTCTTTGCTTTTATCTCTATTATCGTGATGTGGTCGATCTCGCAGCTTGACGCGGACAAGGTTCTTCATCCGATGGGATTGAGCCTTTTCTTCATCGGTATGTTTCTTATGCTTGTCATGCCTTTTTTACCGGCTTCGCTGGTCAGTGAAGTCGGCGGGGCAAAACGCTGGATTAAGATCGCCGGTTTTTCACTGGCACCGGTAGAGTTTTTTAAGGTCGGATTCGTCTATTTTCTGGCCTGGAGCTTTACTCGAAAACTCAGCTCTCACCACAGCGAACTTCGTCTGCGCGACGAGTTTGCCCGTTTTATGCCTTATGCCGTCGTCTTTGTCATCGTGATGTTCCTCATCGCCTTTATGCAAAACGATTTGGGACAGGTCGTCGTGCTGGGTCTGACACTGGCTTTTTTACTCTTTTTTGCAGGAAGTTCTTTTAAGTTCTTCCTTTCGCTTATCTCTCTCGCATTTGGATTTTTCATCTTTTTCATTGCCACGGCCGAACACAGGATCATTCGTATCAAATCCTGGTGGGCTTCTATTCAGGGATTTGTGCTGAGTCTTTTCCCTGAGTCGGTAGCGGAACATCTTCGCATCACTGTCAGTGAAGAACCTTATCAGATAGGGCACTCATTAAACGCTATCCATAACGGAGGTTTTTTCGGTACTGGACTGGCAAACGGTACCTTTAAACTCGGGTTTCTCTCAGAAGTCCATACAGACTTCGTTCTTGCCGGATTGGCAGAAGAGTTCGGCTTTTTCGGTGTGCTGTTTGTGACCCTCATCGTCATCGTCATTCTTCAGCGTATCTTCAAGATCGCCAACCGAAGTGTTAACCCTGTTTTCTACCTTTTCTCAGTAGGCGTGGGACTTTTGTTCGCATTTGCGTTTTTGATGAATGCCTACGGTATCAGCGGACTGACACCGATCAAAGGGATATCCGTACCTTTTCTCTCCTACGGGGGCTCTTCCATGCTGGCAGCCAGTATGGGGATGGGGATGGTCCTGATGATCTCAAAGAAGATCAAGAGATGACTTTTGTCATAACAGGCGGCGGTACCGGAGGACATCTAGCTATTGCCAAAAGCCTCAGAGATGCGGCGATTAAAGCAGGTCACAACTGTGTCTTTATCGGTTCGACATCGGGTCAGGACCGTTTTTGGTTCGGAGATGACACCGTTTTTGAATCGGTCCATTTTTTAGAGACATCGGGTGTTGTCAACAAAAAAGGGTTGGGTAAGCTCTTCTCTTTGTTGAAGACACTCAAGGCCACTTATAAAGCGCTTCGCCTTGTTAAAAAGGCAGATGCCGTCATCAGTGTGGGAGGCTTTTCGGCAGCACCGGCTTCTTTTGCGGCAATACTGCTGGCAAAGCCTTATTTCATCCATGAACAAAATGCGGCTATTGGACGTCTTAACAGACTGCTGCGACCTTTTGCCAAAGCTTTTTTCAGCTCTTATGAGACAGCTTCATCAGTTAGGGACTATCCTGTCAGAGGAAGCTTCTTTGAATATGCCTATACAAGAGAAAAGATCAAGACTGTCATATTTTTGGGGGGCTCTCAGGGTGCTCGGTTTATCAACGAACTGGCGATTAAGATTTCTCCTATACTGCATGAAAGAAAGATACATATCATCCATCAGGCCGGAAAGCAGGAGTGTACCCAGATCGAAGAAGCGTACAGAGACTTGGGCATAGAGGCAGAGGTCTTTGATTTCAGACCCGATATCGATCTGCTGATGCAAAAAAGCGATCTTGCGGTGAGCCGTTCAGGTGCAAGTACCTTGTGGGAACTCTGTGCTTCTGCCTTGCCCGCTTTATATGTTCCATACCCTTTTGCAGCAGGAGACCATCAGTTTCACAATGCGGCTTTTCTCGCCGAACAAGAAGCGTCATGGCTCTGCCGGCAGGAAGATGACCCTTATGCGGTGTTGCTGCAGCTTTTGGATAAAGATATGCGAGAAGCCAGTCAAAGGCTAAAGGCACTGATCCATAAAGAGGGTGCCGAATCGATTATAGAGGAAGTGGAAAGATGCTTGGGGAATTAACCGAACTTATCGTAAGTACCGTAGGGGACTGGGGCTACCTCGGTATCTTCATCATGATGGCAATAGAAAGCAGCTTTATCCCTTTCCCCTCGGAGATCGTGATGATACCGGCAGGCTATTTGGCCTACAAGGGCGAGATGAACCTGGGTCTTGTCCTCTTGGCCGGTTTTGCAGGTTCTATGGTCGGTGCCTGGGTAAACTATCTGCTGGCGATGAGTCTGGGCCGGAAGTTCTTGTATGTCTACGGAAAGTATTTCTTTATGCCGGCAGAAGTCCTCGAAAAGATGGAGGACTTTTTCAAAGTACATGGGGCTGTTTCGACATTCAGCGGGCGTCTTATCCCGGGTGTCAGACAGCTCATATCTATTCCTGCCGGCCTCTCAAAGATGCCTTTAGGGATTTTCAGTCTTTATACCTTTTTAGGGGCAGGGATATGGTCAAGTCTCCTTGTCTTCCTGGGGTATTTCATGGGGCAGAAGGAAGAACTTATCAAAGAATATCTGCATGAACTGGTCTGGGCTTCCTTGGGACTGGTCGTTGTAATAACGGTCATCTATATCTATTTTCACAAGCGGAAGAACCGTACCGCTTAGGCAATCAAAGAACAGTTGTCATAGCTATTATACTCCTACTCTTCGGCGTGTAGAGTACGTTTGGTAAGATAAAGTTTATTTATACTTTTAGGATAAATTTTTAACAAAGAATTAACACAGGCTCAGTACAATACCAGATTTAATCTAGGATCGTTAAAGGTGTAGGGAATGGATAACATATTTCCGGTTGTACAGAAAAACTTTATGGAACTAAGCCTATTTCTGAGTGGACTTGACCTCTACAAAGACCTTCAGAAACAGCATGTCCTTGAAGATGTCTATGCATCCCTTTTAAAAGCCTATACTCTTTTCGATGAGGGCCTTTGTGAAGCAGTACCTGTCTGTAACAAGTGCAATAAGAACAAGGACCAGCTGCAAAAACTTGTAGGTATCATAGACAAATGTGTAGCAGATGAGAAGATTACAGATGAAGCCTTCGCTGCCTTGCATGAGTTCTTGGATATCATCCCTCAGGTGCTTTTTGAGATGAAGATGATCTACCTGGGAAGTCTCTCCAAGACATCTTGAGGGTTCCTTAAACCTACTTTTACTCCTTCTTGGATATAATCGCGTACTTTTTTTAACATAAGACTCTTGAGTGAGTCTTCCTATAAGGCAATAATATGGACGTTCGTAAAGCGTTTTTAGACTATTTTGAAGCGAAAGGACACAACAAGATCGCCAGTGCTCCCTTGGTACCTGACGATGCGACACTGTTGTTCAACAATGCGGGAATGGTCCCTTTCAAATCAATATTTACCGGCGAAGTACCGACACCGGAAAATCCGCGTGCGACCTCATGCCAGACCTGTCTGCGTGCAGGCGGAAAACACAATGACCTTGAAAATGTCGGACATACCGCACGCCACCATACATTTTTTGAGATGTTGGGCAACTTTTCTTTCGGAGACTATTTCAAAGAAGATGCGATCGCATATGCTTGGGAATTTATCACAGAAGTACTTGAACTTCCTGTAGAGAAACTGTGGGTCACTGTGCATGAGACGGATGACGAGGCAGAAGAGATCTGGAAAAAATATGTCGCTGCAGACCGCATTATGCGTTTGGGTGACAAAGACAACTTTTGGCAGATGGGTGATACGGGACCATGTGGACCGTGTTCTGAGATCTTTTACGATCAGGGTGAAGAACACTTTAACGGACCGGAAGACTACATGGGTGGCGACGGCGACCGCTTCTTGGAGATCTGGAACCTTGTGTTTATGCAGTATGAGCGTGACAAGAAAGGCCATCTTGAGCCGCTTCCACAACCTTCTATCGATACGGGTATGGGTCTTGAACGTGTCATTGCTGTCAAAGAAGGTGCTCTTTCAAACTACGACACCTCGATGTTCATGCCAATGATCAAAAAGGTCGAAGAGCTTACGGGCAAGAAGTATGAGTACAAGAGCGGTGCTTCTTACCGTGTTATTGCAGACCATATCCGTACGGCGGTCTTCCTTCTTGCCCAGGATATCAACTTTTCGAATGAGGGACGCGGTTATGTACTTCGCCGTATCCTGCGACGTGCGGTTCGTCACGGTTATCTTTTAGGTCTGCGCAAAGCCTTTATGTACAAGATCGTGGATACGCTTGTCGAGCAGATGAAAGATGTCTATCCTTATCTTGAGACAAAATCAGAAGCGGTCAAGACACAGATCCAGCTTGAGGAAGAGCGTTTCTTCAAGACGATCTCCGACGGGATTGAGCTTTTCAATGCGGAACTGAAAAATACAAAAGAGACTTTCTCCGGCGAGATCGCGTTTAAGCTGTATGATACCTTCGGTTTTCCTCTGGATCTTACCGAGGACATGCTCAAAGAGAAGAAACTGAAACTTGACACAGACACTTTTGATACACTTATGAAAGAGCAGAGAGAACGGGCCAAAGCGGCCTGGAAAGGTTCGGGAGACGCGGTAACTGAAGGCGATTTCAAAGAACTTCTTGAGACGTTCGGAAAAAACAGCTTTACCGGTTATGAAGCGACTTCAAACGAAGCGACTGTCCTGGCATTGATGAGCGAAGACTTCAAGATCGTGGATGAACTTCACAGTGCGCACACGGGATGGATCCTACTTGATAATACTCCTTTTTATGCTGAAAGCGGCGGACAGGTAGGGGATAAAGGCCAGATTGCTAACCATGCGACTGTGACGGATACGCGCAAATTCTTTGATCTTAATTTTTCTCATATCGAAGTCAAAGATACGATTGCTACCGGTGACAAAGTCAAAGCGGTTGTTGACATCAACCGTCTGGAAGTCGAAAAACACCACTCTGCGACCCACCTTTTACACGCAGCCCTGTATGAGGTCCTGGGTGAGCATATCTCGCAGGCAGGTTCATCCAATGATGCCCGACGTCTGCGTTTTGACTTCTCACATCCAAAAGCGATGACAGCTCAAGAGATCGCGGAAGTAGAAGAACAGGTTAACTATCAGATCCTGCGCGGTATTTCAGGTGAGACGAAAGAGATGAGCATCGAAGATGCCAAGAACTCGGGGGCAAAAGCCCAGTTCGGTGAAAAATACGGAGAGAGTGTCCGTGTTGTGAGTTTTGGCGATGCTTCGACAGAACTGTGCGGCGGGACACACGTTTCCAACACGGCAGTCATAGGTACCTTTATTATCACCAAAGAATCAGGTGTCTCTGCGGGAGTACGCCGTATTGAAGCTGTGTGCGGAAACGCGGCTTACAACCTTTTCAAAGAACAGCGTCATATTCTTACTCAGGTCGAAGAAGAGGTTAAAAACAAAGACGTGCTTCTGGGTGTGAACAAGCTCAAAGAGCAGGTCAAAACGCTTAAGACAGAAGTCCAGGAAGCGATGTCGGCTTCCAAAGAAGAACTCGGTTCGGAGAGCATAAACGGTGTGACGGTGATCGTCGAAGAGATCAAAAGCGGGGATGTGAAGACGCGTATTGACGAGCTGAAGAACGAGAACGAATCCCTTTGTGCGATGCTTTTTCAGGTCAAAGGCGATAAGGTCATGATAGCGGCAGGCGTCAAAGAGGCTGATGCCAAAGCCGGCGACTGGATCAAGAACATCGCGCCTATACTCGGCGGAGGCGGCGGAGGCCGTCCGGACTTTGCACAGGCAGGCGGGAAAGACCCGTCAAAACTTGAAGAGGCTAAGAAAGCTTCTCTTGATTATATTAAAGGGGTATTAGCATAATGAAACAGGCAATGACAGACCTATTCTGGGCACACACAGAACTTATCGTATTCTTACATGTCATCTCGGCGGTGATCTGGGTCGGTGGCATGGTAGCGATGCGTTTTGCAGCGCACCACTCTTTTATCAGCATAGAAGACCCGAAGACCAGACTGGCGCGGATAGCCCATGCGCTAAAGCGTCTTTTTACGATCGTCCTTCCTTTTGTGATCATTTTGATCATCACAGCCGTACTTATGGCGGTAGGTTGGGATTTTCGCAATGCAGCAGTGGATGCATCCGGAAATGTCATCGATGAGAATGCGATGAAGATGTATAATCTTGTGCATCTGAAAGAAGTCATCTGGATGCTAATGGCAATGAACCTGGGCGTGATGATATTTTTGCGTTCAAAGGCAGAAAAATTGCTTGCTGCGGATAGTATGGCAGAAGCAAAGAAAAAACTGAGCCTTATCGGTACCTATTTGGTGCCGATCAATATCACTCTTGGTGTGATCGCTATTTATATGGGTGTTGTGCTTCGTTATTCACACTGATATTTTGTATCTTATAAAGCCTCTTCCTGTTTATTTGAAGAGGCTTTTCTCCCTATAATAAAAACAAATTCTACCCGACTGATATCACATTTGCAACACTAAATCTTAATATAAATAATTATAATATGGTATTAAGATAGACTTCGTTAACATCCTTAAAAGCATTTTTTTTAGGGAGCTTCTATGCGTGATATCGTCTATTATATAATGACTAACTTTACCAATCAGATCATCTTTATCCATGTCTTTAGTGCCGTTGTCTGGGTTGGTGGCATGATCGCAGCCCGATACGGACGTGTCAAGCCTCTGAAGACCCTGACAGAACCGGAAGAGTTCATATATGAGACGAAACGTTATACGCGTTTCTTTAAGCTGATGGCACCTTTTGTCGTGCTCCTTTTTATCACCTCTATCATGATGGCGCTGGGGTATCATGACAATGCTTATGATGAGGACGGGTTTATTCACTCTAACGAAGCGGTCACGCTTTACAAGCTTATCCATACAAAGGGCGGTATCTGGACGGTCATGGCGATGAACATGATGCTTATGGCCTGGATAAACTACAAGGCGAGCAAGAGTTTTACAAGCTGCAGTAACATAAAAGAGTGTAAACGGTGCAAAGAAGCACTTGAGATAATCTTCAACTATTTGATGCCGGTCAATATTATTCTTGGCGCGGTAGAGATCATGCTAGGCGTCGTCCTTCGACACGCATAAGCAATCATATACCTTAGCAAACGGGTATAATTATACCTATGAAAAAACAGACAATACGACTCTGCTCCCAATCTCTGAGCAGGGCACTTCTTTTATCCAATGCAGGTGTCGATTTTATACAGTCGCCTGTCGATTATGATGAGGAAGGAATAATCGCCGATTCTCCAAAAAACTTCGTTTATCAGGCCACAGTCGGAAAATACCAGGCTGCTCTCAAAGCTTATGATTATTATGACCTTCCTCTTTTATGTGCGGATACGGTTGTCACTTCCAAAGGCAAGATACTGCGCAAGGCAATAGACATCGATGATGCAAGAGAGATACTCATGACACAAAGCGGAAGTGTCACTTCTATCGTCTCGTGTATGATCTACAAAAGCAGCAAGCTTGAAGTGATTGACATCTCCAGTACGGATTATATTTTTGGCGACTTTGGCAAAGTGGAACTTGAAGCCTATTTACGCTCAGGCGAGTGGCAGGGAAAAGCGGGCGGCTGTATGGTCGAAGGCTTTTGCAAGTCTTATATCAAAGAGGTCAAAGGCTATGAGTCCTGTGCTATGGGTCTGAGCGTTGAAAAACTGCTTCCGTGGATTTAAGAAGCGGAATAGGTTTAAGGCGCTATTTTTGCGATTGCAAGGGCATGTTTTCGTTATAATAACCAAAATTTATCATAAGGGTCACGATGGAAGCCGTTTCTGCTCTCAGTGTTGCTATTGCCGTCGCTGTCTTGATTATCAAAGG
>JBFEIF010000078.1:0-10755 GCA_041553795.1 Sulfurimonadaceae bacterium | reverse complement strand
GATCTTTCGACTCAAGTCTGAATGATCTGAAGGTCGAGATATCGGGTATCGAAGTCGCTGACAAAAAGAAGTTAAGCCATAATCTTTTTCAGATAGAGACTATCCGTTTTGACCTGGGTCTGGCTGCACTAATGGAAAAAAAGGCAATGATAGAACAGCTTCAGGTCAATGCGCTGGCTTTTGATACACTACGAGAAAAAGAAGCCAGGCCTTATGCAGCTCTGGAAGCAGAAGATAGTATCGAAAAGGGGGAGGAAGAAGGGACGGGTGATAAAGCCGGGAAAGATCCGTTTGTCCTCCCCGATGTCAATGACATCCTTGCAAAGGAAGAGTTGAAGTCTGTAAAAGAGGCGCAGGAACTTAAATCTGAGATCAAAGCCACACAAGATAAGTGGACGAAGATATCAACTGAGCTTAAAGAAGCAGATGACGTCTCACAGATCAAAGCAGATGCACAAAGACTCGAAGCATCGCTTAAAGGCGGCGATATTAAAAAGATCGCTTCGGCAAAAGGAGAGATTGAAGCCCTTAAGTCCAAGATCGCAACCCTCAAGACGAAGTACACTTCTTTGCAAAAAGAGTTCTCTTCCGACCAAAGACAGCTGCAGCAAAAGATAGCGGCTTTAAAAGAGCTTCCTCAAAAAGACATCAACAGGCTGAAGAACAAATATTCACTTAATGCTTCCGGCGGTGCGAATCTGATTGGTACGCTTGTGAATGAGAAGGTCGGCTCTTATATGCATACGGTCATCAAATACTATACCTTGATCAAGCCTTACTTAAAAGATGATGGAAGTGCGGAAGCCGAAGCTGTCAAACCGCCGCGAGGCGAGGGAAGATGGATAAAATACGCAAACCTGTCATCGTATCCTGCACTGCTTGTCAAAGAAGCAAAGCTCATTGTCATATTGAAAGATGATGAACTCAATGTACTTATAAAGGACCTCAGTTCAAATCAGAAGCTTTATGGCAAGCCTATGACAATACATGCGGATGCCAAAGGGACTGCTTACAGCTCTATCCTGGCAAATGCAGTCGATGACAGACGTGGTGAAAAAGTAAAAACGGATATTGAGCTGAAGATAAGCGGATTCAAGCAAGATGCTTATTCAGTGGAGACTTTCGAGATGAAAGATATCCTTAGCGATGTGGATTTGAAGGCTAAGATCATAGACAAGACAATAACAGGTAAGAGTGACATAAACGTCCGTAAAGCAAAACTCCATATGCCGTCTCAAAAACTGGTAAACGGCCTTCTTCAAGGTATCTCACATTTCAATGTGGCGATCGCAGTCAAGGGCGCTATTGAAGAACCTTCTATATCAGTTAGCAGCGACCTGGACAAGCAGCTCTCCAAGGGACTGGGCTCTATGGCGTCTAAAGCAGCCCAAAAGTTTGAGAAAGAACTGACAGCCGGCGTATTGAAGAAAGCTGCAGGTTCTACAGAGGGGATCTCTTCTGACCTTGGTGATATTTCTTCGGTCTTGAAGGCTAAGAATGATGCCTTGTCAGGGATCAATCTGGATTTCTCCTCTCCCTCAAATCTACTCAAAAAGGTTTTCCCATTTTAAAAGCAGGAAAATACAGGCATTACAAAGGACCTGAATATGAGGTCATCGATCTGGCAAGGCATAGTGAGACGGAAGAAGTGTTGGTAGTATACAGAACGCTCTATGGTGATTTTTCACTATGGGTCCGTCCTTTGTCAATGTTTATAGGAGAAGTCGAGTATGAAGGAAAGAAAGTGAGACGATTTGAATATATCGGAGAGATGTGTGAGCAGAGGTAAAAAGTTAGACCTGAGTATCGGTGCGAAGTTTGAAGAAGATGACTTTAGTTCCAAAACAGCGGTAGCAAGTTACGAAGATGAGTGGAATGTCGTGGGCGGAAAGAAGGTACTGACAAAAAAAGAGCTTCTCTTGCCGGAAAAGCATTTTTTGCTGTTCAAGTTTGAGAAGCGAAGGGGCAAGCCTGTGACGCTGATCGGTCCTTTTCATATCAAAAATGACGAAGCCGCTGCTTTGCTTAAAAAGATCAAAAAGTCTTTAGGAAGCGGCGGCAGCTACAAAGATGCGTTTATGGAGTTTCAAGGCGACTGTAAAGAGCGCCTTCGTGAACTGTTTTCCAATGAAGGTTTCAGGTTTAAAAAGTAAGTTTTAGAACCTTTAGGCGCTTTGAGGGTGTTCTGATTCGTCATGGACAAGCTCTGTTGTGATGACTCTGTTTCTTCCGCTTTCTTTGGCCTTATAGAGATTCTCATCTGCTTTTTGAAGGATAATCTCCGGTTCGCTTTGCTGGTCGGGAACAAGTGTCACCAGACCTATGGAGATACTAATATACTGATGCGCTTTGTTCTGTTTATGCTCGATACCAAGTGCTAAGATGTTACGACGCAGTGTCTCGGCCATATGATAGGCTTTATCTTCATCGATGTCTGCGATCAAAACACCAAACTCTTCTCCGCCAAGACGAAAGAGATAGTCGCCCGGACGTTTAAGAGTCTCTTTCATGACATCAGCGACTTTTTTCAAGGCCGCATCGCCCTTTAAGTGGCCATAATAGTCATTATACCCCTTGAAGTAGTCGATGTCGAGCATCATGAAGGCTATGGACTTGCTCTCGCGTATGGCCCTTGTCAGTTCGCGGTTATAGACAAGATTGAAATACCGACGGTTGTAGAGTTCTGTTAAAGCATCGGTGATTGAAGCCGTCTCGAGCCTTTTGTTGGCGGATTGCAGTTTGCGCGAAGCTAGGATCAGAGAGAGCTCGTTGTTCTGGATACTCTTGAAGATAGGGACGATGATGATGACAGCTGCTGTTATGATGATGATCAAGATCAAAAGAAGCTTGTATATCGTCTCATCATAGGTCTCCAGGAGCATCTTTCGTTCATATTGCGCTATGTCATGTTCATAGGAGAGGATATTGTTCATGATCTTATTGATATCATTGATATTTTTTAGAAGCGTCTTTGACGAAAGCTTGGTGATGTTTTCGGGTTCCAGTCTTAAAACGACACTGCTTAATCGCTCAAGGTAGTGGGCAGACTTTGCCAGTTCGCTTGAGGCATATTCAAGATAAGCGCGTTCATATTCACGCTTGAAATGTGACTCATACGAAGCCCAGGTAGAGATGATGCTTTTTCGGCTTATATTGATCTTTTCCGAAGCTTCTGCAGGATTCATCTGAGCGCTGACGAGTTGATAGAAAGTTATGCTAATGTCTTTGTTGTAGATATTTTGGATCTTGTTTAGTTCTGCGACCGGTATCAGACTGCCAAAATACAGAGCATCAAGATTGGCTTTCATCTTACTCATATTGTAAAAGCCCAGTGCCGATGTAAAAAGCAGACCGAATATGATAAGGCCCAAAAGAATATAGAGCTTAAGTTTTAATGATAATGCATCAACGAGTCTCAAGCCAGTCCTTTTTGAGTATAATTACAGCAATTAAAGCAATTAAAGCAATTAAAGCAAGTTTGGTGCCAAAGGTACAAAGACTGATAAAGATAAGGATTATTATGCAGAACGAAGAAGTAGAGTTAAACAGTCAGGAGCTTTTTTTAGGTCTGGCAATGGTCTTGCACTCGACGGCAGGAAATATTGAAGAGGGGAAACTGACGTATGAGGATGCTAGAGAGATCTATATCAAAGTGCTTCCGGATATCGCACGCATGATCCTGCAAGAACATACAGATGAAGAGATGATCAGCGCAGCTAAAAAGATGGGCGGTCTCTTAAGCGAGATCGCAAAGTCCAAGGGTGTCGAGATAACTCAATAAAAGGTACGGCTTAGCAGAAGCGTCATGTGGACAGCATTTTTGGCAGGATAGAGTTGTGTTCCCTGTCCTTGATCAAACTCAAGCCCTATTATGCCATCAAGTGTTTTTTTGTCATCTATGCCTGCAGCGATCACATCGGCTTTGAGAATACGAGAAAGCTGTATCAGGGCTCTTAGTGTCACATCATCCGTATCCTTTGTATCGTGTGCTGTGAACTGTTCATCGATCATGAAGGCATGTATGGGAAGTTTATGAAGATCGGAAATCGATGAAATTCCCGATCCGAAATCTTCGATCACCAATTTGATCCCCAAGTCATGGATAGCGCGCAACTGCTTTTCAAGATTTTTCTGCATAAGGACATTCTGTTGGATCTGAAGGTAGAGATGATCTGCTTGGAACTGATACCTGTCAAGAGTGCTTTTTATCTGAGGAAGACACGCTTTTGAAGCCAGCTGTTTTTCGGGAATACTAAAGCCCAGGACGAACTCCTTGTTGAACTTTACCTGCCATTTTTTGACTTGTGAGATAGCTGTGCTTATCAGCCAGACGAGGATCTCATTGATAAGCTGACTCTGCATGGCGATAGGCAAGAAGACTTCAGGAGACACTTTTCCATAGGTCTCGTTTTCCCATCTTAGAAGTGCTTCAAATCCAATGATACTATTGTCTGAAAAGGAGACTCTGGGTTTGTAAAAGATAGACATCTCGTTTTTTTCCAGGGCATGGCGAAGTTCCATCTCAAATATCATCTGGTTGACAGAATCGATATTGAGTTCCTTTTTGAAGAATTGGACATTGTTCTTGCCCAACTCTTTTGCCCGGTACATAGCATTGTCGGCATGCTTTAGAACAGCTTCAAGGTCTGATGCGTCATCAGGATAGATACTGATACCAATACTTGTCGTGACCTTTAAGAGAGTGTCTCCTCGAGTTATCTCTTTCGAGACAGCTTCGATTATTTTATGGGCAAGTATATTAAGGGACCTGAGATCGGTGAAATTCTCGATGATAATCGTAAACTCATCACCACCCATCCTTGCGACCATATCCGATTTACGAATGATGCTTTGCAGACGTTTTGCAGTGACGATAAGGACATCATCGCCTATGTCGTGTCCATGGGAGTCATTGATCTCTTTAAAGCCGTCTAGGTCCATAAAAAAGACCGCAAACTTGTTTTCGTAGCGGGTGGCCTTCTCAAGACTTTCTTTGAGCCTTCCCATAAATGCATGCCGGTTGGAGAGTCGTGTCAGCGGATCAAAATGGGCCAGTTGATAGAGCTTTTCTTCACTCTGTTTTCGATAGGTTATGTCATAGAAGATGGAGATATAGTGTTTCAGGTCTTTAGATTTTTCCCCTTCAATGACACTAAGATGGGCGGGGAAGGGCTGACCGTTTTTATGACGCTTGTTGACTTCTCCCTGCCAGGACCCGTTCTTGTCCAGCTCGTCCAGAATAGTCTCACACTGGCTTTCGATCTCTTTTTCGCTGCACCATAAAAGATTAAAATCTTTTCCGATGACTTCTTTTTTACTATACCCGGTAATATCGCTGAAAGCCTTGTTGACTGTTAGTATCTTGTGGTTTTCATCACTGATCACAACCGCTTCAAGGGTATGCTCAAAGACAATACTGTTCATTTCCAAACGTTCTTCCGCCCGCTGCTGCTTGGAAATATCCTGCACTGTTGAATCGATCCATACCGGAAGGTTATCTTCATAATGCAGAGTAGAACTGACAGCCAGAGTCAACAGCTTTTTGTTGGCTTTTCTCATACGCATAACAGCATGGTTCAGCTTACCGTTGCGTAAGAGTTTTGCCCGGTGCTGTTTTCTATCGTGGGGATCTTGATAAAAGTCAACAATCGAAGTTTTCATAAAGCTTTCAACCGTGCCAAATCCAAACATCTCGGCACAGGCCGGATTTGCTTTGATGATCTTTCCTTCATCGATACTTGTCCGTATCAGACCGACTTTCACACTATTAAAAAGGCTTTCATAAGACTCTTTTTGACGCTGTGCTTCACGGTGGGCTTCTTTTAATGAGGTAATATCATTGAAGGTCGTTAAAAAGATGCCTTTGCCCTGGCTCTGAATACGAACATGGTAATGGCGATTGAGACTCTCCGAGTAATACTCTGTACAGAGCTCTTTTTCATTCAGAGCGACATCACCGCATAGTGCTATCCACTCTTTTTTCGTCTGTGGCATCACATCTAAAATGCTTTTACCGATGATCTCGGCACGGTTGAGACCTATCAAGGCTTCAAAAGCATCATTGACTTCCAAAAAAAGGTAATCGACCGGATTGTGTTTATAATCCAAGATGATCTCATTGACAGCATAGCCCTCTAGCATGCCCTTGATGAGATCGCGGTAGTCAGAATGATCACTGAGAATTTTGGAGAAGTCTTTGTTATTCATAATAGCCTCTATTTCCAAGTAGTATTATTATACTTTCTTATGCTTAAAGTTTTAAAATATTTAATTTTATTATTTTATAATATTATTGCCTGAGTGGATTCTCCTGTTGCATGAGACGTTCAAAGAAAGAAAAGTTGATTATATGGTGTGAACAGTCCGCCGAAAGATGATTTTAATTAAGTGTCAGGTCAAGGATGAGATATAGGCCGTATAATAGAAGGCCTATAGCCCCAAATGTAAGCACTATCCTCGTGATCAATATAAAGAGAATAGAAAGAGTTTTGAGGATCCTATGTTTCAACTATTTGGCTTTATAGGGTACGAACTTTAAATGCTTTCCTTCGGCATAATACATGCCGCCGCGAAGATTGATGACGTCCATATTATAATACTGGGATAAAAAGTCCGCCAGTATACTAGTCCTGCTTCCGGTATGGCAGATAATGGCAAACTTTTCACCCGGTTTCAC
This sequence comes from Sulfurimonadaceae bacterium, assembly GCA_041553795.1. GTDB lineage: Bacteria > Campylobacterota > Campylobacteria > Campylobacterales > Sulfurimonadaceae. The sequence goes on along the minus strand of JBFEIF010000078.1, from coordinate 4,079 downwards.
ATGTTTTTGAAGCTCTTCCATAAACACGGGAATATTATATTTTCCTCTGTCGTCAAAGAAGGTAATAGGGATGGCACCTTCGATCAGGCCCGTTTCCTGCCATTCCTGTTTTGTACGTATATCAATGATCTTGATCTTCGAGTCGATATGGTGTTGACTCGGATATTCATTAAAGACTTCGGCAAAAACACAGACCAAAAACAGATGTAAAAATAATAATATTTTATGCACAAATAATCCTATAGATAAATTACGTTAGAATTATACAAAAAAGAAGATTAGAGGCACATGGCATCAGACAAAAAAGTAGAAAATGCACAGCGTTTGCGTTATATCCGTTTGCTGGAACGTTTTTTCAACAGTATTATTTCGTATTTGTCAAAAAGTGAAGAGCCTACAAAAGAACAATACCTCAAGCGTGTTGAAAACAATTCGAAATATCTCGACAGAACAGATCCTGTCCCTTTGTACAAAAGTGAGCTGACTGACTTGGAAAACCTCGTTAAAAAGATGAAAAGCCTTGCCTTGAGCGATAAGAGTATTGAAGAGATCTCTGATGAGGTACTGCACGCTGCTAATAAGCTGGAGCAGAGCAATAACAATCGCCGTTATAAAAAAGACAAACACAAGAACGATCAGTATAAAGACTGGGAATGAAGTTCACCAAGAGTCTTGAAAAGAACTTTCTTCTTGTCATATTGCTGGCCTTTTCCTATCTTGCATACAGCTGGTATCAAAGCAATCAGTTCAAGACAAGACCTCTTAGCAAAACAATACAAGAGCGTATTCAAAAGAGGCAGACAGAAGTTCTCTCCCTTATCCGTGAAAAATATGCGTTGGTGCCAAACATCCCGCTGATCGTCTCCGATGAGTTTCACAGTAATCTATATGGTCTGACTGCTTATAAAGAGGGGAAGGTCATGATCTATTTAAATAAGAAACGATTTAAAGAGAGTGAGGACTACATGATAGCAGAGGTTATCCCGCATGAATATGCCCATGCAATTGTCTTTGTCCTTGGTCAAAAAAGTTCGCAGGACGGGCACACCAAGTCATGGCAGAAGATCTGCCTCGAGCTTGACGGACAAGATTGTGAACGTTATGTAGATAATGAAGAGATCATCCGTCAGAAGATGTTCTAAAGACTTGTAGAGAGAAGATTGACCATAAAGATCGCATTGATGTAAAAGTCTGGATAGAAAGATGATCGTCTATTCTAATATAAGCTTCTATGTTATTATTCCAGTAAATACAGAGGGGTACGGATGTCTTTTATACGAATGTTCTTATGGCTTTTTATTCTTTGTACTCCGCTATTCCCAGAGATAAGGGGCACTTCCTTCTTTCCTTCTTCCTACGCTCCTTCTGATCTGCAGAAAATTGATGTTTTGGATGTCAAAGAAGTCCGGTTTAAAGAGCTTGATAATCTGTCGTTTTCCGAAATATCGGCTTTGGCGTATGATACGACAAGAGGACTTTTCGCTTTGAGTGACAAGGGTAGGCTTTTCCGGCTAGAAATCGATATCAGGGATCTCAAGCTGAATAGACTGGAGCTTCTTGAAGCGATGCCTTTGAGAACTAAAAAAGGCGAGGTGCTAAAGAAAAAGAGACATGATTCAGAAGGTATGGCATGGACAAAAAAAGGTCTCGTCATCTCTTTTGAACGTGATCCGAAAGTCTCTCTTTTTGACTTTAAGGGACAGAAACTGAAAAACTATACGCTGAATAAGTCGCTTCGGGATATCAAGGAGTATCGCAAAGAGAACAAGGCTTTGGAAGCCGTGACAGTCCATCCGGACTTCGGTGTCATAACCGCTCCTGAGAGTCCTTTAAAAGATGAAGATAAAGCATCTCACACCTTGTACAGTCTGCACAGGAGGTGGCAGTTTATAGCCAGCGGAGAGATAACTTCTATCGAACTGATGCCCGATAACAACCTGCTTGTATTGGAGCGGGAGTTTAATCTGTTGCGCGGCTATAGCATCACTTTGAAAAAAGTCATTATCGTCGGGTGTAAGAGTCAACTGTGTCCGAGTATGACACTGGCGTCTTTAAAAAGTCGTGATGGCTGGGAACTTGACAATTTTGAAGGTCTTACCCATATCAGAGACGATATTTACCTGATGATAAGCGATGACAACAGCAACCCTTTTCAGAAATGTATTGCTGTTCTTTTTAGAGTCAAAGCTTAGGTAAACAGATATAATACATATTATGGAACAAGAACTTTATTTTTTACGCTCCAGTGAGCAATATTTGACAAAGGATCTGCTGTTTTATGCGGCCGGTCTGAACGAGGAGGGGGGGACGCTTGAAGAACACCCCTCCTTGGAACAGTATGAAAGGTTATTTGGCTCGTACAGCGGTGATGTAGGTGTCTATATGATCGTTGACAAAAAGATAGCAGGCGGAGCCTGGGTCCGAATGCTTGCAAACGGATTCGGCCATGTCGATCATGATACACCTGAACTTGTTGTCGCAGTCAAACCGGAGTTTCGAAACTGCAGTGTGGGTACAGGTGTCATGAACCAGCTTTTTACAGAAGCCTCAAAGTTGTTTTCCTCAATCTCTCTTTCTGTCTCTCTGGATAGCCCTGCGATCGTATTTTTTGAAACATTGGGCTTTGTCAAGGTCGAAGGCTCAGAACATGAAAACTGTTTTGGGAAAAGCTCTTTAAAGATGCTAAAGAGACTTGAATCGGTAGAACTGCCTGAGAACGAGACGAAATATCTTGAAGAAGAGTGCTTCAGAAAATCTTTCAGGCAAAGAGGTTGAAAAGTCTAGAAGAAAGAGTGTAGAAAGACTTCAAAACCTCTTTTCTTAGGTTCAAAGCTGGCCTGTACCAGACCGCCCTGTTCTGGTCCCAAAGAATCTCCATGTATATAATAATCTGAGATACCTTCTTCGTGCTGTATCCGTATCTGATAACGGGTAGCTCCTTTAAGCACCTTTTGACAGCTTCCCTTTTGCATAAAGGAGAGAAAGTTGTTGATATCCTGTCTGTTCAACTCTGCCCATTTTTGACTTTTAAAATGCATTATTTTTATTAACTGGATATTTTTGAGTTCTGTTGGAAAAGGGACGATGTCATTTCGCCATTTTTCTCTGGAAAACGAGAATATGTCACTGAGAGTCATTACAGCTCCTTTGTCGTGTTCGTGTCTTTTTTAAGGCCATACCTTATATGTGAAGAATATTAGCATATGAAAGTGTCAGATTGGTTAACAGCTGTTTAATAAAGTGTATCTATCTGTTCAGACTTATTCGTGGATCAATTCCTCTATATCGTTTTGAATCTGTGCGAAGTCATAAGGATAAGCGATGTAGATGTAACGCAGCTGTTTACCCGTGTCGCTTCGTTTGACAAGATAGAGGTTTGTTGTATGGTCTATCTGTGTCTCATCCATCAATGATCTTGAAAAATAAACGCTGAAGGCTTTCGTGTAGACTCTAAGGATATCATCGTCTAAGAAGACACCTTTGAAACTCGGATGGAAGGTTTTGGCAAAGGTGTCTGGAAGTGATCTGTCCTGCGGATGGGAAAGGTCCAGAAATTTGATCCGTAGATGTTCTTTGGTCTGTTCAGAGAGTGTGCCGTACCATTTTCCAAGATTCTCCAGTCTCGGAGTACAGATATCCCTACAGCCCGCATAACCGAAAAAGACAAGTTCTATATCTTGTTTGTCTTCTGTAATAAGTTCAAGTGCGAGATCCTGTCTGAGCGCGACACGAGAAATACCCTTGGTGTAAAAACTGGGAATTATCATCAAGAAAAGAGATATGATCAGGACAAAGAGTAGGAGTATAAATGCGGATAATTTCCGTTTCATGATCTGTGTCTGATAGTTTGATCTGACATAGAGGCGTGATAGATAGAGAATAGATGAATTTTTTGGTGTGAATCGAGCATAGTGACCTCTAAAACTTTTATGAAAGATTATATCAAAGTTTATAAGTGATGTAATTATCTATTGAATATGAACTGGGATGAATTGTGAGTGGTGACCCCACGGAGACTCGAACTCCGGTAACATGGATGAAAACCATGGATCCTAACCGCTAGACGATGGGGCCACATT